>JALSUJ010000001.1 GCA_027071355.1 Gammaproteobacteria bacterium
CATTGCCACTGAAGAGGAACACGATCCAAGCGTCGTCGGGAAAGTTCACGCTGGTAGTAGAGGACCAGTACCAACTAGACTGCACCGAAGCAAACGGGTGCCCCGTTGGCAGGGCTGGGTTAATTTTTTGAAAATCAATCAGGCTTTGCAATTCTTTGACATTAGGTAAACGCCAGTTTCCGGCACTGGAGCTATCACTCAGACCACAAGCACCATTGGCTAACGTGTTGGCATCGGTTAATGCGGTGGCAAAGCTTTTCTGACCAAAACAATTGGCATTTTTAAGCCAGATAAGACCCGTACTATTATCGGTGACAGTACCATCAGAATTATCGCTAAATCGGGGGCTGGCATGGGCTATGCCTTTTTGTAAGTCACCATCTTGTCCGGTATTGGCACAAGGGATTGTATTAGTGGTCGCACCAGTGGGATCGTAGCAAGTCGTTTGGCCGGTTTTGAACACACCAGGAGCACTCGCCGTACCCGTGAAGCCAAAAATGGTCACGCCAGATTTAATATTAGTGGCAGATAAATCAGTATCAACAGTAGATAAGTTAGTACCGACATAATTTCCTGAGGTCACGGTATCATTGGCTGAACTCAGTGTTTGAGTCGCCAGACTGCCCGTGTGCAAGCCCCACTCGCCATTGCGTAAGCCCCAATAGGTTTTACCGGACAAGACCTCACTCACTGAAGCACCATTACTATCATCTACGACAGGAGTTTTAGCCATGACTTGATCCAATGTACGACCGGTCGCACCAGGGCCTGATGCCGGTTCACTAAAGGTAGTGGTTCGTTTGCCACCAGCAGCACCCGTATCAAGACGATTATAGACGGATTCCAGATTATACATAGCACTACCGCTATTGGTTACTGCTGCGGGAGAATCCAGACTGCCAGCGAAGACATGAATGGGGATTAAACTGAAAAGTAAAAAAAAGAATAAAGAAAAAGAGAGGAGGTAAACCCCATTAATTAATGGGCTATTGCTCGTTGCTCGTTGCTCGTTGCTATACATTCTGGCGGCTCCTTTTTTTAATTGCAAGCATTATAACACTACAACTTGTAATGATACAATTGTTAATCTGACAACACATAGACACTTTCATTTTTGTAACTGATTAAACCAATTTATTCTAGTTTTAAGAGGCGAACACATAAATTTTTAATTATATTTTTAAGGCGTTTATTTATTTTGGGTATTCGGATTAGTGAGTATATTTA
>JALSUJ010000002.1 GCA_027071355.1 Gammaproteobacteria bacterium
ACTATGCTTACTATATTAGTAACTACAGTGATAGTGTGGGGGATGGTATTCCTTCCTTGCGCAGGGTGTCACTGGTAAATGGCCCTGCTCTGCAAAATCAACTGGTTATTTCCGGTGTGGTGGATTTGCAAGTGCAGTTTGGTGAGGATATTGATGGTGTCAAAGATGCGAAGGGTAATCTCACTATCGATCGTTATGTCAATCCGCAGTCGGTTACCAACTGGAACAATGTTTACGCGGTAAAAATATGGTTATTAATGCGTAGTGATAAAAAACAGCTGGGTGTTAATACAGCAAAATCCTTTTCCCTGGCGGGTGCTCCGGCGGTTAGCTATGGCGGCCAGGATGATTACCGTTACTTTCTGGTTACCAGCGTGGTTGACCTGAGAAACAATCGCTAGGGAAGAGAACAATGTATACAAACCCGGGACAATGCAGACACATTAAATTACAAAACCGGCAGCAGGGTTTTGTATTAATACTGGTGCTGGTAATGTTAACTGTGCTGACACTGATAGGTGTGTCATCCATGAACAACTCCAGCCTGGAATTAAAAGCAACCGCTAACGCGCAACAACATCAGCTGGCCTTTAATGCAGTACAGTCGTTACTGGCTTACACCACAACACTTAATACTAACTCCTTACCAGTGTTTGACTTCCAGACCACCAGTACAACTCCACAGACACTTAACTATGTTATGTCCAATACCTCGGCACTTTCTGCCAGTGCTGTTTACGCGGGATGCTCGTCTGGCCTTGGCAGCAGTCTGGAAAAGGGCAAAAGTTTCAGTTTCAGTTTTTATAATATAACTGCGACAGGTTCTAATCAAACGGGCACAGCAACTTCAATTCAAACGCAGGGTATTCGATATCCTGCGGCAGCTTGTTTATAAGGTGATGATATGAAAATTTTTATACAGTTTATTGTTTCGGTTTTGTATTTAATTATACTGGTTACTACCCCCGTGCGTGCGGTCTCTGACACGACAGAACCGGTTACCAAACCGGCGGGGCTTCAAAGAAGGTCGGCACAAAATGTAGTTGAAAAATATAATGGTATGGAAACCCTGTTGCGGCTGACACTTGGTAATGACCTGTACGGTTCGATTGAAGGGAAAGCTTGTGATCATTGTAAAAAAATAAGGCTGAGTGTTACACCTGCAACCAAAGCTTATAAAAATAATATTGAAGTACCCCTGGTACAGGCAAAGAGCCGTAGCGGACGTTTTGCTACGGTTGTCTATGAAGTGAAAACAAAAACGGCGATTGCGATACGATGGTAGCTGGAACGTTGAGATGGAAAAATAATGAGTTTGAGGTCACTATTATGTTAAAACTTCTGTATAAAATAAAAGTAATACTAATAACAATACTGGTTTGCACAATAGTAAGCAGTCCGGTCTATGCGGATGATACTGAAATATACACTAACGCAGGATCTGTCACACAAACAACACGGCCAAATGTATTGTTTTTACTGGATACATCCGGGAGTATGAGTACAGCGACCTACTCACGACCCGCCTATGACCCGGCTACTGACTATGCGGGTGGTTCAGGTTGTTATGATAAAAATAAAGTTTATGCTATTAATTATGGTTATAGTCCTGAATATGGTAATGCTAAGTATTTGTGTGATCATTCACAGGCAACATTTGATTATTATGTTAGTCGGGTGAATCGAACGGCTGTTGTCTGCAAGGCGGCTGATACACTTGATATTACCGGCTCATTTGTTGGTCGGTTGTCACAGTATAGAAATGGAAGCTGGAAGGATAACTTTGCGACACAGAGCTTAACTGATTTTATTGAATGTGAAGCTGATAATGGTGTCCACGGACAAACAACCGGGTCTGCACTAAAGTGGGCTTCATCAAATAATGGCCCCTGGTCCAGTTCACAAAGTGATTCAATCAACTGGGGGTCAACCGGGTTAAGTACTACTATCTATAGCGGTAATTATCTCAATTATGTTGTTAATACACCAAAGGTGTATGGTGATTCACGCATTAAGGTAATGCAGGATGTCATCACCAACCTGATAAATAGCACCACGGGAATTAATATAGGTTTGATGCAGTTTGATTACGATGAAGGCGGTATGGTGATGGTGCCAATCGATAATATTGAAACCAACCGAACCAGTTTTATTAATACATTAAATAGTTTGACGGCGCATACATGGACGCCTTTGTCTGAACTTTTGTATGAATCAGCCATGTATTATCAGGGAAATATAGTCGATTATGGTAGTACAAGTTCTCCTTTGAGTGTACCGGCCTCAATAGTTAATGGGCATTATAAATCACCAATGACGAGTGTTTGTCAAAAAAACTTTACGATTTTATTAACCGATGGTGAACCGACGCATGATTATTTAAACAGTGCCCGGCGCAGCAGGCTGGGTATTACCACTGATTGTAACAACGATAGTAATAGCAACTGTCTGGATAACGTTGCCAAGTCAACTGGTACTATTGATCAAAGTTCAACGCTGAGTGGCACACAGACGATATCTACTTATACTATTGGTTTTAATGTGTCTAATCAGTTATTAAATAGTACAGCTGCGGCCAGTTTTAATGCAACAGGCGCTGGGAAGTTTTTACTGGCTGCAGATGTTAGTTCACTTACGACTGCGTTTAATAATATTCTGGTTGATATTAATGCGGTGGATACCACCTTCTCATCTCCAGCTGTTTCGGTCAATGCGTTTAATCGTACCACCCACCTTGATGATTTATATTTTACCCTGTTTAAGCCAGGCAAAGGTGCTCATTGGGATGGTAATTTCAAGAAATATAAGTTGGCATTCAGGACAGATCCCGTTAGTCTCAAAAGGCTACCTTTTATTGCTGATGTTAATGGTGCTGATGCTGTTGATCCACAAACAGGTTTTTTTGCGACTGGTGCACAAAGTTACTGGTCAACAGCAATAGATGGTTCAACCGTTGCTGCAGGCGGAGCTGCTGAGAAATTGACAACACCGCGCAAGGTATATACATATACTGGTACTTATAATAATACGAATGGTGTTTTGATTCCGTCGTCATCCACAGCGTTATCGGCAAGCTCGAATGAGGTAACCAGGACCAATACAGCGATTACCGATGCAATGTTATCTATTACTGGATTGCCGGATAAAATTTCCGGAACACCTCGTAGAGAAACACTGCTGGACTGGGCAAAAGGCATTGATGTACTGGATCAATATGGAACGCCTGGCACGATGACAGATGCACGTAAGATTCTGGGTGATCCACTGCATTCTGAACCGGCTCTGGTTCAGTATGGCGGCACCAGTAGTAATCCTGATCTTGTTGCCTATGTCGCCACCAACGATGGTTATCTGCATGCTTTCAATACAACAACAGGTGCGGAAATATTTGCTTTTGTTCCGCAGGAATTATTACCCAATCTGAATACGCTAATGGATAATCCTTCAGGGAATAAAACCTATGGACTGGATGGTAATGTGGTTGCCTGGGTGGATGATATTAATGGCGATGGAATCATTAATGGCAGTGACCATGTTTATTTGTATGTCGGTATGCGTCGCGGTGGCAGGAATATTTACTCACTGGATGTCACTGACCGTAACAATCCGATATTGCGCTGGGTCATCAAAGGTGGCACCGGTGATTACGCCGAACTGGGTCAAACCTGGTCATCCATTAATATAGGAAAAATCAAGGACGGTAATACGGAAAAAGAAGTATTAATATTCGGCGGTGGTTATGATACCAATCAGGATACTGTTTCAGTGAGAACGGCAGATAGTGTTGGCCGCGCGGTTTATATTGCCGATGCCAGTACCGGTCAACGTCTATGGATGGCGGGTCCAGGTGGCGATTTATCGCTGGCTGATATGCAGTACAGTATTCCGGCACGGGTGAAACCGCTGGATCTAAAAGGTGACGGTTTTATTGATCGCCTGTATGTTGCAGATATGGGGGGGCAGATTTTCCGCTTTGATATCAATAATGACAATGGTACGGGTTTAGTAAATTCTATTACAGGTGGTCGTATTGCTGATCTCGCGTTAGATGCCAGTACTGCGGGTGCCAGACGTTTTTATTACCCGCCGGATGTGGCGTTAATTGCACCGCGTGGTAAAGCGCCTTACCTGGCGTTATCCATTGCCTCCGGGTATCGGGCGCATCCGCTGAATACGGTTATTCATGACCGAATTTATCTTCTAAAAGATAAAAATGTCTATAATACCCCTGCCAGTTATACCACGCTTACCGAAGCTGATTTGTATGATGCCACTTTGAATCTGGTGGCGGGTAATGGAAATGCCACACAGAAAGCGGCTGCAAAGGCTGCGTTAGGTAATACTGATGGCTGGTATATCAAGCTGGATGACGGTACAGGGAATAATACCTATATTGGGGAAAAGGGCCTATCCGAAACGTTGCTAATTAATGGTACGGCAGTTGTTACAACATTTACGCCAAGTAGTAGTAGTGGTTCGAATAGCTGTATTCCTCAGGCTGGCTCAGGTAAGGTTTATTTTCTGGATATACTGGATGGTTCGGCGGCCTATCCCAGTGATCTTGATGTACGGACAGAT
>JALSUJ010000003.1 GCA_027071355.1 Gammaproteobacteria bacterium
GGTAAAGGGCGTAAGGGACTTCCGGTTCTTAAGCGTCGAACCTCTCCCAGGAAGCTCAATGCGGCATTAGCCAGTTTCACGGATTGGAGTAGAAAGCATGGTCACTTGCGGTAGGTGTCAAGCAAGTTGTCGCCTTTTCTTTAAATATTTTTAGCATAAACCATTAAAAACATCAAGAGCAGGGCTTTGCCCTCTGGGACGATAAAGCCGTCCCATTCACCCAAGGTATTTTTACAACGGTAATATTCCTGTTACAATGCATTCACGGTACAGGCTGAGGAGCCGATGACCGTCAACGGTAATGAGCGGTTTATGCCGCTTGTTTCCTGTTTTTACTTTCACTTTTTCTGCCTGCATCCTTGTCATTTACCGGGTTCAGTCTGACTATATTATCATGAGACCAGTCCCTGGTTTTTCCTGACCATCGTTCAGGGTTCTTTCTTTTTGAATCTTCGTACAGCTTTTCTCTTTGCCTCAGAATGGCTACATCCTGCCCTGTATGTCTTTGTTCAGGAGTCACGTATTTTAATGCACTGTGACGGTGTTCTGTGTTATACCAATGAGCGAATTTGTGTACCCATTGTCGTGCTGCTTCCAGACTCTCAAATGGCCTGGTGGGATACACTGGCGTATATTTTAATGTTTTGAATAAAGCCTCAGAGTAAGGATTATCATTGCTGACCGATGGCCGGCTGAATGAGGGTACAACGCCCAGCTTCTGCATGGTAGCCAGCATCGTTGCGCCTTTCATAGGGCTGCCATTATCAGAATGCAGGATAAGCTCATGACCGCTCTGTATTTGCTCAGAAAGCTTTGTTTTGCATAATATATCAGCCGCCAGCTCAGAGGATTCATTCTCATGGACTTCCCAGCCCACAACCTTTCTGCTAAAAATATCCATGAAAAGGTACAGGTAGAAATAGCAGCCTTTTACGGTTGAGTGAAGATAGGTAATATCCCATGACCACACCTGATTTGGGCCTGTAGCAGTGCAGGCTTCAGGTTTTGCCGGTTTCTTGCCCGGGGCTGAAGAGCGACCACGATGTTGCAACTGACCGTCCTCACGTAAGACTCTGTAAAAGCTGCTCTCCGATTGCATATTCCGGCCCAACGTGAACACTCATTCTGGTTTAACCTGAACACCCATTCTGGTTCAACGTGAACGCTCATTCCGGCCCAATCTGAACACCTGTTCTGTTTCAATCTGAACGCTCATTCCG
>JALSUJ010000004.1 GCA_027071355.1 Gammaproteobacteria bacterium
ACCACTTATAATGTTGTTTCCGGGCAATAACAATGAAATTAGCCATAATATGTTCGGTCTCGTTCATAAGAATATCATCCCTGCCATATTTTTTACCTTTGGCATTGGATTTAAGTTTATTTTTTAGTCATCAATGTGCTATTCCCCTACCTAAGTTTTTTTCACTGGAACAGCTTAAACACGCTTTAGGAGATTCTGCAGCTGATTTTCTGATCCTGGATGATGCCGAGTTAAATCAGCAGCTGGCTACTGAAATTAAAGATATTATTGAGAGTCAGGAAAGCATTATTATTGCCGGTAAAAAGTTTACTTTGTATCGACTCAAAAAAAATGTTAGCAGGCTGGTCGGAAACGGTATTGCAAAAATCACCTATACTTCCGGTACCACAGACCATCCCAAAGGTGTGATGCTATCCGAAGATACCATTATGACCAAAGTAGCTGCTCTGGCCAAAGCCAGTGGAGCTAATGCAGAGGATCGTTCTTTATGTATTCTGCCTTTATCGACATTACTTGAAAATATTGGTGGACTTTATATACCCTTATACTGTGGTGCAACCGTTATTTTGTTATCACCTGAAACTACCGGTTTATCGGGCTCCAGTCAGGTTGATCATAAAAAACTGATTGAAACGATTTTAAAATATCAGCCGACTGCTTTTATTATCATTCCTCAATTATTACTATTATTGATTAAACTGATTCAGTCAGGCATACCATTACCCTCATCATTACGTTTTATTGCTATGGGCGGAGCGCCTGTGTCACAGCAATTGCTGGATATGGCACAGCAGCTTGAGATACCCGTTTTTGAAGGCTATGGTTTGTCGGAAGCCGCCTCCGTGGTGGCGGTCAATAACCCGTCTCAGCATCGACTGGGCTCAGTGGGCAAAGTGCTGGATACCCATGACGTGAAAATCACTGGCGAGGGTGAAGTGCTGGTTAAAAATAGTCTGTTTACAGGTTATCTGGGGCAGCAGCCGGTAAATAGCCATGAGTTTTATGCCACCGGTGATATAGGTAAACTGGATGAAGACGGTTATCTTTATATTACCGGACGAAAAAAGAATGTGATTAATACTTCTTATGGACGCAATATTTCACCGGAATGGCTGGAAAAAGAACTGGAAACCATACCTGAAATTGCACAGGGTGTTATTTATGGTCATGCTAAACCCTATCTTGTAGCCATTCTGGTATTAAGAAATAATAGTGAAGC
>JALSUJ010000005.1 GCA_027071355.1 Gammaproteobacteria bacterium
GTCTATAACTGAACCAGAGGACTTTCCCAGTAACTATCCTGATGTTAAGTTTGTTCAATATAAAGGTGGAGAATTTCCTTTTAAGGATAAAGAATTTGATTTTGTTCATTCTAATGCAGTTATTGAGCATGTCGGAAATAGCGATAGCCAGGAATTATTTCTTCAAGAGTTAATTAGGGTTTCACGTAAAGGTGTTTTTTTCACAACTCCAAATAAATATTTCCCAGTTGAAATGCATACAAATATACTTTTTCTTCATTATTTGCCTAAAAACTGGTTTGATAAAATATTGCACTTGTTTAATAAGTCATGGGCATCTGGTAGCTATATGAGTTTACTTTGTGAAAATGATTTAAAAAAAATGGAGCGTTCACTTAATGTAAATAGGAGTGATAATATCTCCATTTTAATTAAGAAAGAACGTCTGTTTGGTTTTACTTATCAGTTAATTGGTATGATAAAGCGATGAAATTATTAGGTGATGATTTTAATAAATAATTTATGAAAATTTTTGTTACGGGTACAAGAGGTATTCCAAATATACCTGGAGGCGTAGAAACTCATTGCCAGGAGTTATACCCCAGACTGGTTGAGTTAGGAAATGAAGTTACTATTATTCGTCGTGATTCGTATATACATGATAATTTAAAAGAATACAAAGGTATTAAGCTAGTTGATCTGTATTCGCCTGAAAAGAAATCATTAGAAGCGATTGTTCATACATTCTTAGCTATTCTCTATGCATTAAAGCATAAACCAGATGTGATACATTTTCATGCTATTGGTCCATCGTTATTGGTTCCGATTGCCAAATTAATTGGCTTTAAAGTAATAGTCACTAATCATGGTCCTGATTATGATCGTGGTAAATGGGGTAAGTGGGCAAAAAGGATATTGAAGTTAGGTGAAAAGCTTGGTTCAAAGTATGCTGACTCTGTGATTGTAATATCAGAAAAAATACAAAAAATTGTTTTATCGTATAAACCCAAAAAGACGTTTCTTATCTATAACGGTGTTGATAAACAACCTGTTTTGAGTCACGAGTACCTTGATAAATATAACCTGGATGACAAGTCGTATATTTTTACAGCAGCACGATTTGTACCTGAAAAAGGTTTACATGATTTGATTGATGCATATAACCTGAGTGGACTGGAGTATAAGCTGGTTATTGCGGGTGATGCTGATCATGAAGATCAGTACAGTAGTTCACTAAAAGCGAAGGCATTAGAGAATAGCAATATTATATTAACGGGTTATATTACAGGTAATGAATTGGCTGAGTTATTTTCACATGCTCTGTTATATGTAATTCCTTCCTATCATGAAGGCCTGCCAATTACATTGCTTGAAGCGCTTAGCTATGGTGTCAATGTACTGGCTTCGGATATTGATGCAAATAAAGAAGTTGGATTAGTCGAGCAGTTTTATTTTAAATGTGGAGATATTAAGAGCCTGGCAGACTCTTTAGTGCGCCTTTCGGGGTATAGTATGACTGAATCAGATAAAAAACATATAAATAATCTGCTTATTAGTCGATTTAATTGGGATATTATTGCCAAACAAACAAATGACGTATATGAGTATGTCCTTAAATAACTGTGATCAAAGAGTCTTATATGCATGATAAATCGCTAATGCCGACTGATGTTTCTATTATTACTACCTATCGCTGCCAGATGCGGTGCAAGATGTGTGATATATGGGAACATCCAACACGTAAAAAAGAGGAAATCACAGCCAAAGATCTGGAGATTCTACCTAAATTCAAGTTCGCCAATATTACAGGTGGTGAACCGTTCGTTAGACGTGATCTTGAAGATATTATTGAGGTAATGTACACCAAAGCAGAAAGGATTGTTATATCAACATCTGGCTGGCATACAAAGCAAATTATCAAGCTGGCTGAGCGATTTCCTGAGATAGGGATAAGGGTTAGTATTGAAGGTTTACCTATCATGAATGACTATCTAAGAGGGCGGGAAGGGGGCTTTGATAGAGGTTTACGTACATTAATGTCTTTAAAAGAAATGGGAATAAAAGACATTGGGTTTGGTCAGACAGTATCCAATAAAAATTCACATGATTTACTCCCTTTATATGAGTTATCAAAGTCATTAGGTATGGAGTTTGCTACGGCTTCTTTTCATAATTCTTTCTACTTCCATAGAGATGATAATGTGGTTACTAATAAAGACGAAGTAACTGCTAATTTTTCTGAGCTGATTGAGCGTTTGATGAAAGAGAATAAGCCCAAGTCCTGGTTTAGAGCTTTTTTTAATCTAGGGTTGATTAATTATATTCGAGAGAACCCCAGAATGTTACCTTGCGAGGCGGGGTCTGCAAACTTCTTTATTGAACCTAATGGTGATGTTTATCCATGTAATGGACTCGAAGAGAGTTACTGGAAAGAGTCTATGGGTAATATCAGAGAATGTGACTCATTTGAAAATTTGTGGTTTGGAGAGAAGGCTCAGAAAGTCAGAAAAAAGGTAAGAACATGTCCGAAAAATTGCTGGATGGTAGGCACGGCTGCCCCGGTTATGAAAAAATATATTAAATATCCGTTGAAATGGGTTGTTAAGAACAAAGTTAAATCGATGTTAGGTGTGCCTATTTGTACTGACACCTTTCCTGTGTGTCCAGTAGGGCAGGATCCATTACAAGGTGATTTACGAGAAAGCGGTAGTGTTGATGTGAGTTTTCAGGGGAATGATAAGCAAAAACACATGCAAGATGATGAGCGACTGGCTATTATAGATGAGATTGAGCGCGAAAATGTTTAGTACTAGGATTTGAGGTTAGCTTATTTGTGCTGTGACTCCTATTCATGTATTAAGCTGTGCCATCTTTGTCGTGAGCAGCTGATTTGAAGGACTTTATTCTTTATAATGAGTCTGTCTTAGCTACAGGTTTACACTACCGTGTTTGGAAAATCCATATTCAAGAGCTATTCTGGTTTTATAAATTTATTTTCTCGGATTTCTGATCCATTTATGGTTGTGTTTGCGGCAATAGTCGCGTACGGAATACGATTCTCATTTTCTGATTTCGCTTTACCACAAAACTACCGTGCATTAATTCTATTTGCTGTTTTTTGTGTCGTTATTATTTTTCCTGTTTTCAATTTGTATGGTTCGTGGCGTGGACAAAGTTTACCTAAGCAGGCTAGAGCTATCATTATTGCCTGGTTTATGGTGATTTTGACTATGATTATTATTATGTTTGGTCTAAAAATATCGTCAGACTATTCTCGTCTCTGGCTGACCTGGTGGGTTGTTTTAGGCTTGCTATTTCTGCTGAGCTTTCGTTTATGTGTATATGGTTTTTTGCAATATCAGAGGAAGAAAGGCAGAAATTATAGGAATGTGGTTATTGTAGGAGCTGGAGACTTGGGGAGGAAACTATTAAGCCATGCTGTTGATTCACCATGGACCGGGTATAAGGTTTCGGCTTTGTTTGATGATTATATTTCAGATTCTGGAGCGGACGATTATCATATAGAGGGCGAGATAAATAAAGTAGCGCCATATCTTTCCAGGCATCAGATTGATGAGGTATGGATTGCCTTGCCATTGCGTGCGGAAGAGAAAGTAAAGGAACTACTGTATGCACTGCGACATCACACAGTCAATATCAAAATGGTACCTGATATATTCGGTTTTTCATTACTGAATCATTCAATGACTGAAATTGCCGGGTTGCCTGCGGTTAATTTGTCAGATACGCCCATGGGAGGGGGGAATCGACTGGTTAAGGCTCTTGAGGATAAGGTTCTTGGCTTGCTGATTTTTATTTTAATTTCACCGCTTCTTTTGCTTATTTCAATGGGTATTAAAATCACTTCTCCTGGGCCTGTCCTGTTTAAACAAAAACGCCATGGTTGGGATGGCCAGATTATTAATGTATATAAATTCAGAACGATGAAAATGCATACAGAAGAAAAGGGCAGGGTAATACAGGCAAGTAAAGGTGATGAGCGAGTGACGCCTTTTGGTTCATTTTTGCGGCGAACCAGCCTGGATGAGTTGCCTCAGTTTTACAATGTATTGCAGGGACGAATGTCTATTGTTGGTCCGCGGCCCCATGCAATTGAGCACAATGAATTATATAAAGATCAGGTTGATCGTTATATGCTACGACACATGGTTAAGCCAGGGATAACGGGCTGGGCCCAGGTTAATGGTTTGCGTGGGGAAACGGATACTCTGGATAAAATGAGAAAAAGGGTAGAATTTGACCTTTACTATATTGAAAACTGGTCTTTATGGTTTGACTTAAAGATTATATTTCTAACAATATTTAAGGGTTTTATTAATAAGAATGCTTATTAAGATTGCCCGCGATTATCCGGTTTTTGTTTACTCATGAGAATAAAATCTTTTTCCAGCTATTTACTGGAGAGAGTAATCAGGCTACAATTCGCAGCTCAAAATTTGGGGCTATAGCTCAGCTGGGAGAGCGCAACACTGGCAGTGTTGAGGTCAGCGGTTCGATCCCGCTTAGCTCCACCAAATTCTTTATCTCAGCCCTGTACCCGCACAGGGCTTTATTATGCGTCAAA
>JALSUJ010000006.1 GCA_027071355.1 Gammaproteobacteria bacterium
ACCGGTGTCATCACCAGGTGCCAGTGCTTTAGTCATAACATTGATACAATGCATGCAGCGTACACATTCCTGATTATTAACTTCCAGAGTATTATCATCATTCAGCTTGATAGCATTGGAAGGACAACGGTCAGTGACATTGTCAATGACATAATCACGACCTTTGGCTTCAACAAACTTTTTAACTTCTTCCTGGTCTACTTTCATGTCATCACGCCAGATACCAATAACGGCCATATCAGCACGTTCAATCGCATTGGTACAGTCATTGGGACAACCAGACACTTTAATCTTCCACTTATACGGCAGAGCAGGTCTGTGCAGATCATCCTGAAATTCATTTACCAGGTGACGCATCATACCATGTTCGTTGGTACAGGAGTGCTCACAGCGTGCGGCACCAACACAGGCCATAGAAGTACGTACACAGGGGCCGGCTCCACCCAGATCCCAGCCATATGAATTAACTTTATCAAAGAAAGGCTGCATAGCATCAGTTGTCGCACCGATAAACATAATATTACCGGTCTGACCATGAAAAGTCTGCAAACCGGAACCATACTCTTCCCAGTCATTTGCCAGTTCATTCAGGATGTCTGCAGTATAGAAGTTACCCGCTGGCGGCTGAATACGCACTGTGTGGAACTCTTTAGATTCCGGGAAATGTTCTGCAACTTCTGAAAAACGTGGAATAATACCGCCACCATAACCAAACACAGACACGGTTCCACCTTTCCACCAACCCATACGAGTTTCGTAGGAATGTTCCAGCTGACCCAGCAGGCCATTAACCATTGAATTGATACGCTCACTTGGATGGTTGTCTCTTAAACGCTTAATGCCGCTGATGAAGCTTGGCCATTCACCATTTTCCAGCTCATCCAACATCGGAGTATCATAGATCTTGACTTTAGGCACGGTTTTCTCCCTTAAGGTAAAGTTGGTTCTACCAACAAATATATCGCTTAATAATCTTATTTCAGCGTGTCTGAAAGCAAGCTGTTGCATAGCCTGTTCAAAAACACAATCTGCAATAAACAGTATTCTTTAGCCTTGCAAAGATACACGATAAATTAATTTTTCACAAGGCACACAAAAACAATGGAATGTATTTTAGGACTTAATAATAAAGTATTACACCCTTCCTTTGGGAGGCATACCTCCCACACTACTATCCCCTTGGGGATATGGCTTTTCACATTCACTAGTAAGAAT
>JALSUJ010000007.1 GCA_027071355.1 Gammaproteobacteria bacterium
CTTCTGCCAGGTGAAACTGGATATTGTTTTCCTGCGGCTCAATACCTGCCGCTTTTTCCAGGAGTTTCAATGCTTCTGTTATCTGCCCCTGCTTAAGTAGAATATAACCATAGGTATCCAGAATTTCTGCTGACTGGGGTTTTATATCATACGCCTTCTTTGCCAGAAAAACTGACCGGGGATTGTTTTGCTGCAGATAGACCCAGGCCAGATTATTTAACACCGCAGCATTATTTTTTTCAGTTTCCAGAATTAACTCATAATGTTTAGCTGCTTTCTCATAATTTTTATTCTGCTGATGTATTTCTGCCAGCAGAAAATGAGCATTGATATGGTTACTGTTTTTTTCTATGGCTGTCTGTAAGAAATCAATAGCTTCCTGCTCCTGACCATTGGTTCTCATAATAGCAACAATTTTTGATAACAGGCTGCTGGCCGCATTGCTTTGATAAGCCTCTTTATATAATTTCAGAGCTTGCTCCGGTTCACCTGAATCTAACAGGGCATCACCTTCTAATTGCTTGCCTATAGCCAGTTCAGGAAACTTTTCCTGCAGTTGCTGTGCACTGACTATGGCCTGTGAGTATTGTTTTATCTGTATCAGGTAGGATATTTTTAATACCCTCAGATACGCCTGCTCAGGCATAATGTCTATCATTTGATCCAGCAGCTGTAAAACTTCCTGCTCTCTGCCTGTCTGTTTACTGATCAGCCTGGCCAGTAATAAACGATGCTGGATATCGTCACTATTATCTCGGATAATTTGCTTTAGAATTTGTTCAGCCTTATTTATTTCTCCTGTTTTTATCAGCACCTGAGCCTGAAAAGACTTAACTCTGGTTTTATTCGGATATGTTGTCAGTAGTTCATCCGTTAATTTAAGCAGTTTTTTGTTTTCTTTATGTTTTAACAGCCATCGGGCTAAAATAACAGCCATGGTAAAGTGTGATTTAAAATCATTCTGAGATTCTTCATAGCCTGTCTCTAACAGCATTTCAACATTTCTGGTATCCCCTTTTTTTTCAGCAATGCTTGCCAGGGTTATATAGGCCTTTATATATTGATCATTTATTAATGTTTTTTTCCGGTATTGTTCCGGAGATAATTTTTTTACTTTATTTAATAACTCCAGCCCCTTACTATATTTTCCCGTCGCCAGATAGGCTCCGCCCAGGGTTAATAAGACACTGGTATTACTATGAATAACGCTATCGTCAATAGATTCCAGAACCTGTATTGACTGTTCTGGTCTATTTTGAGCCAGATAAACATTAGCCAGAAAATTTTGAACGTTTATATTATCTGGATAAACAGATAAATACTGGATAAGGTATTTTTCTGCCTGATTGTAATAACCCAGCTGCATATTCGCCAGGCCTAAAATAAGCCGGGCAGAAAAGTGCTGGCTGGAAACATCTAAAACTTTCTGAGCCAGTTTTTTGGCTGCCGCATAATCCTGTTCAGCCATTTTACATTGTGCTAATAAATAATTAGCCTGCACATGATATGTATTTATTTTTAGTATAGGTGCTATATCTGAACTTGCACCAGTACAATCATTTTCTATGATCCGAACTTCTGCACGCTGCAGTAAAGCATAGTAATTTTCTGGATTTTCAGTGATTAAATCATCATAGATTTTAAGCGCTTGCTTGTACTGATGCTTTTTTTTAGCTAATACGGCTTTAAGTAGTAAAATATCCTGGAGATTGGGGTTAACTTTCAGGCGTTGTTCAATAAGTTCATTGGCTTTTTTATTATTATTTTCTAATAATGCAATTTTTATCAGCCCCCCATAAGCATCATTATCTGCTTTAAGTTTTATTGCATTTTCAAACAGTGCTTTGGCATCAGAGAGATTGTTTTCTGCCATATAAGTGTAGCCTAAAATAACCAGACGCTGTGCTTCTAGATTAAGGTCTTCATATTCAAACAGTAGAATATCCTTGATTTTTGAATATTTTTTTTGAGTCAGTAAATTTTCTGCATAAATTAGTGCTATTTCCGGATTGTCTATATCCAGACTATGTGCTTTACTCAGTTCCTTATCTGCTAATAATACATTACCGATATTAAAATAGACCCGCCCTAATAAAAAACGGGCCTGACTATTATCGGGATTTGCTTTTAATTCACTTTTTAACAGGTGAATAGCTTTTTTGGTGTCGTTTTTTTCTAGTGCAATTTGCGCTAGCTCAACAGGATTTGATGCCAGACATTGAGCAGGTACCAGCAATTGAAATGCAATTATGACTATTAGTAAGTAAAAGCCTCGATTATTTTTATCAGCCATCATTTTTTAATTATTCAGTTCCTGCCCATTAACCGGAATAGAATATTTATTTAGCAAGGTATAAAGTGTCGGCCTGGTAACACCCAGTAACTTCGCTGCTTTGGAAATATTATTATCAGAATAACTTAAAGCCCGTTTTATGGCTGCTGTTTCTGATGCCTCTCTCACCTCTTTTAGATTAAGAGGCATATATTCTTCATTATCAAGCTCTCCTAATTCCAGATCTTCTGCAGTTATCTCCATCCCATCAGCCATAATAACTGCCCGTTTGACTTTATTTTCCAGTTCCCGAATATTACCCGGCCATTGATAATGCTCTATGATCCCTGCGGCTTCTCTGCTGAAACCTTTGACTTTTTTATGATGCACTTCACTAAAGCGTTTGGCAAAGGCTGTAGCAATAACAATGGCGTCGCCTTCACGTTCTCTCAATGGCGGGATCTTTATGGTTATTTCACTTAAGCGATAATACAGATCTTCCCGGAACCGTCCTTCGGTGATAAGCTGCTCCAGATTTTGATGGGTGGCACAGACAATACGAATATCTACCGGAATTTCTGTACGACCGCCAACCCGTTCTATGGTTCTTTCCTGTAAGAAGCGCAATAATTTTGCCTGTAATGCCATAGGCAGATCACCAATTTCATCCAGAAAAAAAGTGCCTTTGTCTGCGTATTCGATTTTGCCTTTAGTTTGTTTAACAGCTCCGGTAAAAGCGCCTTTTTCATAACCAAATAATTCACTTTCCAGCAGAGTTTCCGGAATAGCGGCTGAATTTACGGCCACAAACGGCTTATCTTTTCTCTGACTCAGATTATGTATGGCTCTGGCCAGCAGTTCCTTACCTGTGCCGCTATCACCCAGTAATAGTGTGGTCACATCACTGGGTGCAATTTTTTCCACCATTCGAGCCAGTTTAAGCATAGGCTCACTCACCGCTATCATGCCGTCCAGAGGTTCATCTGCCTTATCAGACAAGCGCTGATTTTCCAGTTCCAGTGCTCTAAGATGAAAGGCTCGTTCAATTATAAGATTAAGTGTTTCTATATCTATCGGCTTTTGATAAAAATCATAGGCACCCATTGCAACGGCCTGTACGGCAATTTCTCTGTCATCATTACCGGTCACAACTATGACCTTGGTATCCGGTGCCAGATCCAGAATTTCTTTTAAAGCAGCCAGCCCTTCGCTGGCATTTGCCGGATCCGGCGGCAGGCCAAGATCCAGAGTCACTACCGCTGGTTGATAACGTCGTAAGGCCACTATGGCTTCTGGTCTGTCTCCCGCGATAATAGTCTGATAATTCTCAAAACTCCATTTGAGCTGTTTTTGTAAACCCGGATCATCCTCGACGATAAGAAGTGTTTTTTTATTACTCAATTGTTGTTCCTTCTTTACTACTGGTCGTGATATTTGCATGTGCTAATGGCAGTTGAATGGTAAAGATTGTACCCTGCCCCGGCTCACTTTCTACGGAGATTGAGCCTGAATGTTTTAAAATATAATTTTTTGCCTCATAGACACCGATACCCATACCAGCATTACCTTTAGTCGTGTCAAAGGGTTTAAAAAGCCGTTCAGCAATAAATTTTCTGTCCATTCCCGTACCTGTATCGGAAATTTTTAATACGGCTATTTTGACCTCAGATGTCAGTTTTAACTGGATAACACCATTATCTTCGGTTGCATCCTGGGCATTTTGAACCAGATGCCCCAGTATGGCCGAAATTTTTTCCTGTTCTCCAGTTATAGCACATTCTGTTAAATCTGACTGAAATTGCGGTTTGGGCAAATGGGCAGACTGTTGCTGAACAATGTCTTTTATCACCGCAACCAGATCAAAGGTTGAACGTGAATCTTTTACATTACGCTGTTTTAACTGGTTGACCAGATTTTGCATTTTGGTGACAACATTTTCCAGAGTGTCTATGGCATCTTCTATAAACTCAGGATTGTGCTTATGCTTTTCGGCATTTTTTACGATTAGGGATACCTGCGCCACCAGATTTTTCAGGTCATGAATAATAAAAGCCGATAATCGGCTATAGGCTTCAAATTGTCTGGCAGTGGATAATTCTTCGCTGGCCTGATTTAACACGAAGGCATTAGCCAGCTGTAAGCCGACGGTTCTTAACAGGTCATGATCTTCCCAGTTTAATTGTCTTGGAACCCTGGGCTTAGTGAGAACGACAAATGCCTTAAGCTGATTTTGCTGCAGGATAGGGATCATTAACCAGGCATTTTTCTTCTTCTTCAGCCAGTA
>JALSUJ010000008.1 GCA_027071355.1 Gammaproteobacteria bacterium
GCCTTTAGCTTATATTTATTGTCATAATGGTTTGATATTAAGAACAATATTTTCTGGAAGCGTTTTATGCAAAAACGACATCGCCACCTGTTAATCAGCCTGCTTGTTATTATTGCTGTCGGCGCGTTATTTGCCTATATCAAACGCCCTCATCCAGTTAGTGTTGCGGTTTACAAAGTCGCACCCGGTGAAGTACTTTCCACTGTGACCAATACCCGTGCCGGTACCCTCAAAGCCTGCCACCGGTCACGTATTTCCCCCTCTATCGGCGGTCAGATTGTAAGTCTGCCGGTTAAAAAGGGGGATCGAGTTAAAGCCGGGCAACTGCTGCTGGAAATGTGGAATGATGATTTACTGGCTCAGCTCAAACTGGCTCAGCATCAATATCAGAGAACCATGGCACTGGCACATCAGGCCTGTATTATGGCTGAAGTAGCCCAACGTGATGCTCGTCGGCTACGCTCTTTAGTGAAAAAAAACATGGTTTCCAAAGAAAGTGTCGACCAGGCCAGCAGTGAAGCTCAGGCAAAACTGGCCGCCTGTGAAGCCGCCAATATCCAGATTAAAGTCAGTCAGTCAAAAATTGATGTTGCTCAGGCCGCACTGGATCGTACCCGCTTAACAGCCCCCTTTAGCGGCCGGGTCGCAGAACTTAATGGTGAGCTGGGTGAATTTCTCACTCCGTCACCCGTCGGTGTAGCAACCTTACCGGCTATTGATTTAATTGATTACACCTGTCTCTATGTCTCCGCCCCTATTGATGAAGTCGATGCCCCGCAAATTCGCTCAGGCATGCCTGCTCGAATTTCCCTGGATGCTTTTTCCGGACAGATATTTGAGGGCGTAGTGCGCCGGGTAGCCGCCTATGTCCTGGATCGGGAAAAACAGTCCCGTACTGTTGAAATAGAAGTTGATTTTAAAAACCCTGAAAATACCAGCAGGATGCTGCCCGGTTATAGTGCGGATGCTGAAGTCATTTTACAGCGTCGAGAAAAGGTATTACGCATTCCTTCTGAGGCCTTATTTGATGAGAATAAAGTACTGGTATTAAATAATGAGGGTCAGCTTGCACAACGACAGCTAAAAACCGGTATCAGTAACTGGAATTATACCGAAGTCCTTGACGGCCTGAGCGCCGGTGAACAGGTGGTGACTTCTATTGAACGTGAAGGCGTTAAAGCCGGTGCTTATGCGGTCATTGAAACCCGTCATGATTAAATTAAGCAATATTCATCGTGACTTTAAGGTTGGCGACCAAAGCGTCCATGCGCTGAATAATATCAATCTGAGTATTCATCCCGGTGAATATATTTCTATTATGGGCCCCTCAGGCTCAGGTAAATCAACCTTACTCAATTTAATCGGCCTGCTGGACAGCGCCAGTAACGGTACTTACTTATTAAATCAGCAGGATGTCACTGTTCTGCATGAACGGGAAAAGGCAGCCATACGCAGCCAGACTATTGGCTTTGTATTTCAGGCTTTTCACCTGATCCCCCGCTTAACAGCGGCTGAGAATATAGAACTACCGTTAATACTGGCCGGCATTACTCCTGAACAGCGCCAGCCGAGGGTACAAAAGGCAATTAGTGATACCGGCTTAAACGATCGGGCAGATCATACTCCGGATCAGCTTTCAGGCGGACAGCGACAACGGGTGGCTATAGCTCGTGCCACCATTATGCAGCCCAAAATATTACTGGCTGATGAACCCACCGGAAATCTGGATCAAAAATCCGGGCAGGACGTCATCGCTATTCTTGAGCAGCTTAACCAGCAGGGGATCAGCCTGATTATCGTCACCCATGATGCCCATATCGGCCTGCGGGCAAAACGCCAGATACAAATGCTGGATGGTCGTATACAATCCGATAGCCATCTGACCAGCAATCCGGGAACCAGTCCAGGAACAAGCCCACCCAGACAAGATCGAGCAAATGCCAGCAGCCATACATGACAGCATACATTTTTCCTGGACAGCCTTACGGGCTTATCCCACCCGAACCCTGTTAATGCTTATAGCCATGGCTATTGGTGTGGCTGCCGTGATTATCTTAACCGCTCTGGGGGATGGTGCCCGACGTTATATTGCCAGTGAATTTTCCTCCTTAGGCACCAATCTGGTGCTTGTGTTTCCCGGCTATTCTAAAACATCCGGTCTGGGCTCTCTGGCCATGGTCAATGCCACGCCCCGCGACCTGACCCTTAATGATGCACAGGCATTAAGTCGTAATAGTAATATTCGGCGTATCGCACCCATGAATATCGGTTCTGTTAATGCCAGCTTCGGGGGACGGTCACGGGAGGTGCCTGTTATCGGCACCAGTCATGAGTTTCTAAAACTTCGTCACTGGCAGCTGGCACAGGGCAGTTTTTTACCCGTGACGGATCTGGATCGTGCTACTCCTGTTTGTGTGATTGGCAGTAAAATCCAGAATGAACTGTTTACTGCTCAATCACCACTGGGTCAGTGGCTGCGTCTGGGTGAACGACGCTTTCGTGTGATTGGTATTCTGGCCACTGAAGGGCGTTCAATAGGAATTGATGTGCAGGATATCATCATTATCCCAGTAGCCTCTGCACAGCAATTATTTAATACCCCGTCATTATTTCGTATTCTGGTAGAAGCCAAAAACCGTTTTGCCATTAAACCGGTTAAACAGTTTATTATTGAACAGCTGAAACAACGTCATCAGGGCAAACGTGATGTCACCGTCATAACTCAGGATGCCGTACTGGCAACCTTTGATCGTATTTTAGGTACATTAACCTATGCTGTTGGTGGCATTGCCGCCATCAGCCTGGCAGTAGCCGGAATTTTAATTATGAATGTGATGCTGGTCGCTGTATCCCAGCGCAAGTCAGAAATCGGTTTACTTAAAGCCCTGGGCGCTCCTCAAACCCAGATCATTCATCTGATTTTATTCGAGGCCATGATGTTATCTGCCCTGGGTGCTTTTCTGGGTTTAATACTGGGTGAACTGGGCTGTTATGCTCTGAGACAGTTTTTTCCAGAGCTGCCGGCCTATGCGCCGCTCTGGGCATTATTAGCCTCAATGGCTGTCAGCCTGCTGGCTGGATTAGTGTTCAGCCTGTTGCCCGCCCGCCAGGCTGCACGTCTGGATCCGGTTCTGGCTCTGACGGGTAAATAAATCATGCTGCTGCGCGACTTTCTACATTTAACCGGCTCATCTCTCATTGCCCATCGTCTGAGAAGTTTTTTAACGGCACTGGGTATTGCCATAGGTATTACCGCAGTGGTGTTATTAACTTCTATCGGTAAAGGCGTACAGCAGTTTGTAGTGGATGAATTTACCCAGTTTGGCACCAATCTGGTAGCAATCAACCCCGGTAAGGCAACCACTCATGGTATCAGTATGGGCGTGTTTGGTACTGAACGACCATTAACCATTGAAGATGCTCAGGCACTTAAACATCTACCCTATGCCACTGCAGTCGTGCCATTTATTCAGGGTAACGCAGAAGTTAAGGCGCAGCATCGCAGTCGCCGTACCACGATTTATGGTACCGGCTCACAAATGCCCGAAGCCTTTAAAATGGCCGTCAAATCCGGACAATTTCTGCCCGCTGATGATCCGCTCGCACCCCGTGCTTTTGCCGTACTGGGCAGTAAACTTAAAAACGAATTATTTGATACTCAGAATCCACTGGGACAACGTATTAGTGTTGGCGGGTATCGTTTTCTGATCATTGGCATTATGGAGTCAAAAGGCACCATACTGGGTTTTGATATGGATGATACCCTTTATATTCCCGCCTCCCGTGCGATGAATTTATTTAACCGTGACAGCCTGCATGAAATTGATGTGCTGTATAAAAATAATGTCCCGCCAGACATGATTGTTAAAGGCATTAAACACACTCTTAAAGCACGTCATGGCAAGGATGATGTCACTATTACCACCCAGCAGCAAATGCTTGAAGTATTAAGCTCCATACTCGATATACTAACCCTTGCAGTCACAGCCATTGGCGGTATTTCATTATTAGTCGGTGCCATCGGTATCGTCACCATTATGACCATTGCCGTTAATGAACGCACCAGTGAAATCGGCCTGCTGCGGGCGTTAGGTGCCAGACAGTCTCAGATACTGGGTTTATTTTTAGGTGAGGCCATTATACTTGCTGCCATCGGCGGCCTGGCCGGGCTGACCCTGGGCATCGGCATTGCCCAGTTACTGCATATCAGCTTCCCCGCCCTGCCGGTACACCTCTCCTGGAACTTTGTTATCCTGGCTGAAGCCATCTCCATCAGCATCGGCCTGCTCGCCGGCGTCCTGCCCGCCCGCCATGCCGCTCAACTTGATCCGGTGGATGCGTTACGTACGGAATAATTGGGAACTTCACATCGCCCCTCATTTATCAAGTGGAGCGTCCTTTATTTACCTTATGTAAAAATTGAGTGATTACTCAGCATAAATTACCGTTTCTACCTGCAGTGCCTGTATTTTCGGGGACGCTCAAGCACATCCCTGTGTCGCTTTATCTCGGCATCCTGCCTCCATAAACCCCGCAAACACAGGCACTGCAGGCC
>JALSUJ010000009.1 GCA_027071355.1 Gammaproteobacteria bacterium
GGGCATATAGTTAAATGTTTATCAGCAGATTATAAACAGTTTCAGGAGAGGTGGCATTTTCGATAATCTGACGGTTTTTTTCCTGACGGAAAAAATCAGCCAGACGGGCTAGAATTTCCAGATGTTCCTGAGTTGAATCTTCCGGTACCAGAAGGGCAAACAATAATTTTACCGGTTCGTTGTCAATGGCGTCAAAATCAACACCTTCGGTCAGGCTCACAAAAATCCCAATGGGATCCTGACAGTCCTTCAGACGTCCATGAGGCAGTGCAACACCATGGCCAATACCGGTACTTCCCAGTCTTTCGCGCTCAATAAGTAGCTCAAAAATAGTACTGACATTAAATTCGGGGTAATTTTCAGCGGCAATTTCGCTGATAGCCTGTAGTGCTTTCTTTTTACTGCTGGCCTGGATATTAAGTTGAATCTGATCGAGTTTGACTAGATTGCTGAATTTCATATGGGCTAAGCTTTAGTAACGGTTATGGAGTAAAAGCATTTAATTTTACTCCATAACTGTGCAGGTTTATAATTCGTGAGTTTTAAGACTGACATCACCACGATGATGATCGGTCATTTTTTCCTTGTGCTTTTTCACCTGACGATCCAGTTTATCAATCAGGCTGTCAATAGCGGCATACATATCTTCGTCAATTGCTTCGGCGAATACCTTATTGCCCTTAACCATAAGTGACGCTTCTGCTTTCTGACGCTGTTTTTCAACCGTTAAAATCACATGAGCATTGCCCACGATATCAAAATGGCGTTCTACACGTTCCATTTTCTGGTTTACATAGTCACGCATGGAATCGGTAACGTCGATATGGTGTCCGGTTATATCTATTTGCATAAGATTTAGCTCCTGGTTAATGGTGAACTGACAAACTGATTATTTTGCATCACTTGCCTCACCTGTGTTATGCCATTAAGCAGTTTTAAAAAACTGCTCAGGCAATATTCTTTCGTTCATTCGAAGGTGGTATGGACATGGACTCACGATATTTTGCTACCGTCCGTCGAGCCACCTGGTAATTCTGTTCCGCCAGCATAGTGGAAATTTTATTGTCGCTAAGCGGTTTTTTGCTGTTCTCCAGGCTGATAAATTTTTTGATAATTGCCCGGATGGCAGTTGCTGATGCTTCTCCGCCACTGGTCGTATTAACATGACTGGAAAAGAAATATTTTAACTCAAAAATACCCCTGGGGGTATGCA
>JALSUJ010000010.1 GCA_027071355.1 Gammaproteobacteria bacterium
CGTTAAGCGTTAAGCGTTAAGCGTTAAGCGTTAAGCGTTAAGCGTTAAGCGTTAAGCGTTAAGCGTTAAGCGTTAAGCGTTAAGCGTTAAGCGTTAAGCGTTAAGCGTTAAGCGTTAAGCAAAAGATTTTAAAATCATAAGAGCCTAAGTCAAGAGAAATAAATCATTATTTTACAATAAGTTAAGTGGTTAAGTGTACGCTCTTCTGCTCCGGCTTTTTCTTAACGCTTAACGCTTAGCGCTGCTCTTATTCTCTTCCTGACAATCCGGACAAATACCATAAATATAGAGACTGTGATCGGTCATTTTATAGCCAAACTTTTCGGCGACCTTGTGCTGGCATTTCTCAATGGTTTCTTCAATAAACTCTTCGACCTTACCGCATTGTTCGCATACCAGATGGTCATGGTGGCTGCCCTGATTGAGTTCAAATACCGAATGACCACCCTCAAAGTGATGGCGTGAAACCAGTCCGGCAGCTTCAAACTGGGTTAAAACCCGATAGACAGTAGCCAGGCCGACATCTTCTCCTGTTTCGAGCAGTTTTTTGTACACATCTTCTGCGCTCATATGACGAACATCTTCAGTTTCAAGCAATTGCAGGATTTTAAGGCGGGGCAGGGTTGCTTTGAGGCCGGCTTTTTTCAGATCGATATTATTCACACAAACAGTCCTTAATCATAAATATCTTAGTCGGCATAAACTGAAAATTCAGAAAGGGATTCCAGCGGCAATGGTAATATCTAAGGTGATTTTATGGCAATAATATTGTATTATCGCTGTCACACAAAAAGAGATAGATAAACCAGCCTCTACCAACAATTGATAGTATACATAAATTAATAAAGAAATCATTATAGAAATGCGAAATATTATTATTCTCGGTCTAATCCCGTTTGTTATTGTTTTACAGTCCTGTTCCTGGGTTCCTGATATATCAGATGTAGGCCTGCCCAGAGTATATAAAGTGGATATTCCGCAGGGCAATGTGGTGGAGCAGGATCAAATTAACCAGTTACGTCCGGGAATGAACAAAGAACAGGTACGTTTTGTTATGGGTACTCCCATGCTGGACGATTCTTTTCATGCCAATCGCTGGGATTATCTCTACTATTTCAAACCGGGCTATGGTGACATAAAAACCAAACAGGCCACATTATATTTTAATGAACAGGATCGACTGGTGAGCATTCAGGGCACCTTCAGACCTGGCGATAAAGCAGAAAAAGCACATACCAGCACTGAAATTGTGGTAGTACCGCTGGAAGACTATGAAGAGGAATCTGGTGAAAAAGGCTACTGGGATAGGTTTATTGACTTCTTTGCCTGGTCCGACGAACATCGCGGAATTCCGGAAAATGGCGGAGATGTACCTGTTAATCCAAGAGGAGAAGGTGAAGTAGCACCGGGAACTCTGGAAACATCACCTCAGCGGAGTGGGGAATAAGAGCAGCGTTAAGCGTAAAAAAAGGCTGTTAGTTGTTTGTTATTGGTGGTATTAACTCATATCCGATCTAACACTATCAAAAATTAAATCTGACAGTGGCAGTATGACTGTTTCGTGGCGAAAGAACACCTCTTGTGAAATAGCAAAAGTCGACCCTCAGTGGAATAATCAGTACTCGCTAATATATTTAGTCAAGCCGTAAAGCGTCGGTTTTGGAAACAGGTTTTTCAGTCGGTAATGACCTTTAGCTGCCATTGGCGTGTGAGTTTGATTCATGCTCTGGTTTCCAAATAGCGACCATCCAAAATTACCAATATTGTTCAAAAAGCAGGCAAGATTACAATAAAGCTCTTAATGCCAGAATTGTGATAATATAATGACCAATTATTAGTGATTTTAGGTGATAAACATTACCCCATGTAACACCTTCGCAAACGGAGTGATATGTTAAATCAATTGATACGTTTGTGCCGTTCCGCTCTATCATCTAGTGCTTGCTTCGACCTATTTTATCCGAAACCAGGAATCTGCCATTCACTGCTGGAATGCCCAAGTGTGGGTGGTTATTTGAACAACTGACTATGGGTTCCAAGCCTTAAAAAAGTTATTTCTTCATCTGAGCAGAGATAAATAATCAACATATCACCACCAAGATGAAATTCTCTACAATCCTGATATTCACCATTTAAGTCATAATCTTTTGATTCCGGTGGTAACGGTTTATTTAATCGTAAACATTCAGAAAACAGTATAAACTTGGTAAATTGACCATCCGTAAGTTTGGTTTTATTCCAGTCTTTTAGGAACTGTTTGTGTCTTCTGAGTTTCATTTAAGCTCATCTATGGAGAAGTCATCCACATTTTTACCCTGACGAGCCTCATCTATCACTGATTTAGTCAGTTTGTTAGGAATTTTCACTTCAAATGGAAGCCCTTTATTTAAAGTAACTTGATGCAGAAATAAATTAAATGCTTCACCCATTGTTAAGCCTAATTGACTAAAAATATGCTTAGCTTCGTCTTTTGCCGCTTTATCCAATTTGACGCTGGTTGTTTCTTTAATCACTGTGCTAGCCATGATCTTTATCCATATAATAATACTATAGTATTATTATATGGCGTATATTTTTTAAAACAAGTTTAAATTAAGCTCATCTCTGGAGAGAAAGTACCAATTTTGGTGTTAACACCAAATTATTCATTATAAATCAATGAATAAGCAGTTCCCGACCCTAACCGGAAGAATTAGAATTTTCTTATTCATACAAGCTGGTTGTTAAGCTACGAATAATCCCATGTTCTGGTCGAGTAGACGGAGTTCTCACAACGCATTACTTTATCGTAATCCAATGTTCTGACCCCATTGATTCAACCCCATTGATTCACTGAGCCCATTGATTCAGGCAAGCGAAAAGAATAAACTATAACAACTTTGAGAATGCGATCTGAATATCTCTCCCTACCAGTAATGTAATGAAACAAATAAATGAAAACCCAGTTATTGTAAAAAACCTCGACGATCTCGCGGCCTTAGCAAGTTATTCACTAATAGACTCCCTTAACTGTGACCCTGAAGCAAAGGCAGACGGTGTGGACCATCTGCCGCGACAAGTCTTCAGCGGGCATTATGTCCCTGTAATGCCAACGCCACTCAAAGAACCACTCTACATAAGTCATAGTAAGAACTTTTTTAGCGAACTGGGCTTTGCAGATAGTCTGGCACAATCAGATGATTTTATGCGCATGTTCTCAGCAGACCTCTCAAAAATACCTCAGCCGCTTAAAAAGCCTGGTTGGGCATGTGGATATGCTCTATCCATCTACGGAACCGAATACTACCAGCAGTGCCCCTTCCAGACGGGAAACGGCTACGGTGATGGTCGTGCTATTTCCATCTTCGAGGGGGTAATAAATGGCCAACGTTGGGAAATGCAACTTAAGGGCGGAGGCAGAACACCTTATTGCCGCGGAGCCGATGGCCGTGCCGTCCTACGTTCAAGTATTCGGGAATTTTTAGCTCAGGAACATATGCACTCATTAGGCGTGCCAACATCACGCTCTCTATGTCTGTACACCTCTAAAACGGAGAAGGTAAAACGCCCATGGTTTGAACAAGATTCATATTCAAAGGATCCCGAAGTAATGATTGAAGAGGACGTTGCTATCTCGACGCGGGTTGCCCCCTCTTTTCTTAGGGTGGGACAACTCGAACTTTACGGTCGTCGTGCTCGTAAAAAGGAGCACCCCAAGGCGATGGAAGAGCTTGAAAAGATTGTTTTACACTTAATTGATCGTGAGTATAGTGAGGTAATTGATAAGCGTTTAACAATAGAGAAAAAAATACTCTTGCTTGTAAGAGAATTTCGCAGTCGCCTCACATCACTTGTAACAAACTGGATCCGTGTCGGCTACTGCCAGGGTAATTTCAATAGCGACAACTCTGCAGCGGGAGGCTTCACTCTAGACTATGGTCCTTTTGGATTTATAGATATGTTTGACCCAGAATATCAGCCATGGACGGGAGGTGGGCTTCATTTCTCATTTTTAAATCAACCACAAGCAGCAGAGCGTAACTTTCATATGTTTTGTGTCGCTATATATCCCTTACTTACGTCGAGTAAGAATGCTCTGGCTAAGCTAGAGGATATTAGAAGTGACTTTTCTAAAGTGATGCAAGAAAAAATGGAAAAAATGTGGGCAGCAAAACTTGGACTTACTACTTTTGATGAATCACTCTTTAAAGAACTCGTAACGCTTATGCTGAAAACTTCAGTCGATTATACTATCTTCTTTCGAGAACTCTCACAAATACCGGAGGACATTACTCCGCTCAAAAAAAGCTTTTACAAGAACTCCATTGCTAATAAAAAGATTCTGGAAAGCTGGTTTCTGTGGCTGGATAAATGGAAGTCACTCATCAATGCTACTTCGCCTGAGTCCCGTGAAAAGCTTTCTAAACAAATGAAAAGTATTAACCCAAAATACACTCTACGAGAGTGGTTCCTGGTACCTGCATATCAACAAGCCACTGACGGAGACTATTCTCTACTCAGGGAGTTACAGGCAGTTATGACAAATCCATACAATGAGCAGTCTAAAGA
>JALSUJ010000011.1 GCA_027071355.1 Gammaproteobacteria bacterium
CTGTCCCCTCGCACCCCCGATGCCGACGTGCACCCTGCGGCACGGTCTTCGCTTCACGACCTACGATATCTCGGCATCCAGTGATCACTACCCCAATACCCATGCCGAGTACGACGATCTGGTGAGCCACTTCGCGGTGCGTGCATACGAATTCGGATCGGGTGCCATCGATACCATCGATACGACCGGCAGTGACCACAACCCCTTCCACCCAGGCAGTGATGACAAATACCTGAGTCTTTTTGAGGGGTATCTCTACATCCCTACCCCCGGCGACTACACGTTTGCGGTCAACGGTGATGACGCGGTGGAACTGATGATCCGGGGAGGGGCATACGTCTATGGCTGGTACGGAGGGCATGGTAGTGACGGCACCGATCACCATGTGACCTTTACGTTTGGGATGGCGGGGTACTATCCGCTGACCTTTCGCCATCAGGAGTGGGCTGGTGGCGACAACTATCAGCTCTACTGGATGCCCCCGGGTGCGAGCATCTACAGCATCATCCCCTCTGACTCACTGTTTTACTGTGGGATCGCCGACCCCGTCGCCGAGTACCGTATGGATGCGTGCCACTGGGATGGCACCACGGGCGAAGTACACGATACCAGCGGCAATGACCTCAATGGCACCGCCGAGGGGGGTGCCACGACGGGATCGGGTCGGCTCTTTCAGGGGGGAGTGTTTGACGGGGTTGACGATGATATCGTGGTTCCGACCGATCCCAAACTCACCCTCAGCGGCCCCCTCACCTATATGGCGTGGATCAAGCGCAGCGACGTCAACGACAGCAGTGACTCACTCGAAAATATCCTCACCAACCAATCCTGGACCAACGCCCTTCGGGTCACGACGCAGGGGCATTGGCATGGGGGGAATGAGGTGCTGTTTCAGCTCAAGATTGGGGGATCCATGCACTACCTCTACTCCCAGACCAAGATCGACGATACCCAGTGGCACCTTATCGCCGGTACGTACGATGGGCACACCCTCCGCCTCTACATCGATGGGGTCGAAGATGCCAACCAAACGGTCTCAGGATCCGTCACCACTGGATCGGGAGACACCATCATCGGTGCGGAGTATGGGGATTACTATTTCGGGGGGACGATCGATGAGGTGAAGCTCTTCGACGACGCTCTCTCGTCCGATACCCTGTGGGAGATCTACGATCGGGAAAGCCATGGTCGCCACTACGACGGCACCTTCAC
>JALSUJ010000012.1 GCA_027071355.1 Gammaproteobacteria bacterium
GCTTAACTCATTAGACAGATTGATCACCATTACCCGGGTAATACTATCTGTAAAAGGTTCTATCCAGCGATTAAACTCGGAAACATTTAAGCTATGATCAGATTTTCGGGTAATGATTTGAGGACGCTTAATATATTCTGGCAGAGTAATTGGACCAATCCCAATGATATCCCCTCTTTCCACACCTGTCAGCGAATGATTCGCCTCTGCATAAAGCTGATAAAAATCAGTCTTCTGTGAAGTTCCACAGCCACTTAACAATAGCACAGGCAGTACAAGCAGCCCCAGAAGCAAACCTTTCAAACCACTAATATTACGTCCCAAATTCATTTCCCAATCCCCTCACTATGCTCAGTACTAACGATTAACGACTAATATCTTAATATTTTTTCTTCCCCTGAATAATCGCTTCAGGATGCCGTTCCAGATATTCAGTAAACACTCTAAATGACTCCGCCGCCCGCGCCAGTTCAGACAGGCTCTTTTCCAGATTATGTCGTGCGACACTCTGTTTATCAACAATAGCATTTATATTGTCAAAGGTCTTATCACTTTTATCAAACGCTTTACTGGCGGACTGGGTCAACTGTGTTAATTGCTGGTTCAAATTGGTCGACAACCGCGTTAATTCCAGTAAGGTTTCTGATAACTGCACTTCGGTATTTTTAAGCAGTGTCTGAGCCTGATCCAGACGCTCCTGCCCCGAATCCATTAACGGCGGGATCTGCGTATTTAAACTGTCCACCAGTTTTCGACTGCCAGTAATAGCTGCATTAATATTACGCAGCACATTTTTTGATTCTTCATTGGCAAACATTTTGTTAATCTCGGTCACCGTAATGACCAGATTTTCAGTCAATTTCCGCAAAGGAATAGACTTAAACAGATTTTGTAACTTGTTCAAATCAGATTCAACCGTGGGAATTTCCAGGTATTTTTTGTCTATTCCTGTCAGTTTAATCTTAATAGATGGATCTATTTCAAATTCAACCAGTTGTCGTCCTGACACCAGGTTCTCAAGAGTCAGACGAGCATAAAGTCCCTGTTTAATCATTAACACCATAAAGTGCAAAGCCTGCGCTTCGGTCAGTTTGTTTTTTTTCTGCCCCTGATTCATTAATTCCAGTACTTCCTGCTTAAGATCAATATACACCGGCACCAGACTCTGTCGGGTTTTATGATTATGATACAGTCTGATACTGGCGACCGAACCAATATTCACGCCCCGAAATAATACCGGTGAACCAACGTTCAACCCCTTAACTGAACCTGGAAACACCGCCATTAAACGCAGATCATGTTTAAAATACCGACCCGACCCTAAAACCAGCAAACTGACCACGATCAGTATAATGGCTCCAATAACAAAACCACCCACTGCAATGGGATTTGCTTTTATACTCATATATTTTTACCTCTACTTAGAAAGGCTCGCACCTGTTCATTGTCACATTCAGTGACCAGTTTCTTTGGATCACCACTGGCAATAATGGTTTTCTGCTCATGATCCAGAAAGATGGAATTATTGGCAATTGAAAAAATACTGTCCAGTTCATGTGTTACCACTACCATGGTAACTCCCATACTGTCTCTCAATTCTAATAATAAATCATCCAGTTGCTTTGAACTGACCGGGTCCAGTCCTGCGGACGGCTCATCAAAAAAAAGAATCGGCGGATCCATAGCCATGGCCCGGGCAATAGACACCCGTTTTTGCATACCGCCGCTGATCTCTGACGGATAATAATGCTCAAACCCTTTTAGCCCGACCAGTGCCAGTTTTAATGCTGCAATTTTTCGAATACGTTCAGAACTGAAACGGGTTGTCTCAATGAGTCTTAATGAGACATTTTCAAGCAAGGTCATGGAACTGAACAACGCGCCATTTTGAAACATAACACCAAATTGTGACATCATTTTATGGCGTACGGTCTCATCAGACTGCCAGAAACCCCGGTAATTTTTTTCTACCGTACGCAGGTCAACATTATTATTATGCCGGGCATAAAAGTCACAGGAAAAATACACATCACCACTATCCGGCCGGTTTAAACCGGTCATCGCTTTCATTAATGTACTTTTACCACTGCCGCTATTGCCCATAATGACAAAAATATCATTCTGATTAATACTGAAATTAAGATTTTTCTGGATGATCTGGCCATCATAACTCATGCTCATATCTTTAACGATAATCACTGCATTGGAGGAATCCGTCTTATGCACTATTTCTGGTTCTTTTGTGCTCACAGTCTATATCCCCATCACACCAAACAAGACGGTTAAAAGAGCCGCTGAAACAAAAATTATGACCGTTGCGGTAACCACGGCAGAGGTAGTAGATGCGCCAACAGCCTCAGCTGTTTTACCGCAGCTGATACCTTTCTGACAACCGATAACCGCTACAATCGAACCAAAAACCACAGACATAATAATACCTACCACTAAATCATTTAGCGACACGGATTTTATCACCACCTCAAGATATTGCTCCAGAGTAATATTCAATACCGCATAGGCCACCAGTGCACCACCAAAAACGCCCATAAAAACAGCGTAAACAGCCAGCAGGGGCATCATTAACATCATACCAATCATACGGGGCAATACCAGAAATTCGATGGGTGATAGCCCCATACTTTTTAAAGCATCAATTTCCTCATTAACCTTCATGGTACCCAGTTGTGCCGCAAAAGCCGCTCCGGATCGGCCGGCCATAATAATCGCAGTAATAATGGCCGCAATTTCCCGAGTCATAGACACACCGACCATATCCCCAATAAAAATTTCAGCCCCGAATTTTTCCAGCTGCATAGCACCTATATAGCCAAGAATTGCACCCACCAGAAAATTAAGCAGACTGACAATAGGTAAAGCTTCAGCACCGGTTTGCTGCATAATCAGCCAGGTATCTGCAGAGCGGTAAACAGATTTACCCCGCAGCAGATTAAAAAAAGCAATAGAGACATCTCTTAGAAAGACCATCACATCGCCCACTTCTTTTACTGCATTAATTGCATTATTGCCTACAGTATAGAGAAAGGTACTTTTTTGCTCCTGATATTTTCGGCTATCCCTGGCATCAACATCCATGGCCAGTTTAAGCAGGCGAATCATTTCTTCAGGCATCTGACGGGTATCAATGTCAACATCATGCTTCTGACAAAGTTCATTTAAGGAAACAATTGAAGTCAGCAAGGCAGAATTCCAGGCTGTCACTTTCTGCATATTAACCTGCACCGAATGTATTTCCGAACGGGCACACAAAATAGTTTGCAGGTCATTATCCATTTTATCAGGGAACTGCTCATCACGGATCCAGTCGCCTGATAACTCCAGCTGCAAAACAGAGCCTTCAGAATGGACTGAATAATGCGGATTGTTATTATTGTCTGACACTTCCTTTGACATAACTTCCAGTTTACAGCGGGGCGAATTAATACCCGGTCATTGATGTTTTTGAATAAATGTTAGTATATACGAGAGTTTTAAAACTTACTAATACAAACTATTTTGCTGTTTTTGAATACAGACCGTAAATTTTAAATGATAAAGCTGACTATCAATAGCTTCCCAGCCAATAGTTCTGAAACCGACATTACCATATTGACCGGGAAAATTTTCCGGGGGATCAATTTCATTATGATGATCATTCAAATACAGCATGGCTCGAACAGGAAAATTTTCCGGGATATCCAGACTAACATCAAACGTTCCATCAAACGTTTGCACAGAAAACTTACTGTCTTCAATAGTATTAAAAGCCCGTTTAGCAGCAGAGTCTATGCCGTCAACCGGAATGGTCTCTCCTACCCTGTTATTAAATATAAGCAGGGGTTCCGGTTGCACTGGATTCCAGTCCATGGTGGTAAACGTTTCCAGTTCACTAAAGAAAAAAGATATTTTAAACGGTATATCTATCATGGTATCCATAATAAATCCATCCGGCATCATGATATAGTCTATATAGAGTGCCGGGGTTTTTAATTTCCAGAATACTTTAATGCGATTTTCAGTACGCCGTATAATTCTCAGCGGCCCTTTCTTAACCGCTGCCAGCACTGAATCATAATCATCCTGACTACGATGAAAAGGCAGACCAAAAAAACGTCCTGAATGACGAATTTTCATCATATCACTTAAATCATCTGACCATTTATTTCCTGCCAGACGCCAGTAAAAGGAATTTATTAAAAAAGGTTTGCTATGAGAAAATCCTGTTTTAAAAGCACGGGTAGTAATAGTATCCAGCTTTTCATCATAACTTAACTCACGTTTTTTTTGATTAAAAATTAAGGACTGACCTGGCGAAGTATTAATATAAAACCAGCCCATAATATCTAACGTCTCATTAAGCACCTTAACTTCAATCAGTTTAAACTGGCTGAATATTTCAGCATCCGGGTCAAGTTGTATACCCAGATCTTTTTTTCGGATAACCAGTTCATCCTGTGCGGATAGTCGGGCTGGTAGTTTATTATCTGTCTGAATAATAAATCGTCCCTGTTTATCTTTCTGATCAATCTGAAAAATTATCGGCTGCCAGTTTTCAGTGCTGTTATTTTGCTGGCCGCGCATATGAAATAGTGTCACCTCATCAACATTCTTTCCAATTAATGAACTCAGTTGTGATGCAGAAAAAACCAGCAGCGCGTTATTATCTGAACAGGATAAGTCAGCTTTAAGGGAATAACTTTTTACTATTCCGGCCTGGGCATTCACAGCTAGAAATAACAATATAAAAGGAATAAAACAACGCATACCGTTCATTATCGAACTCTTATTTTAAGCCAGAACAGATACAGCGCAGCCAGAAAAAATAACAGCAGTACCGGGTAATTACCCCAGTAGACAAAAGGTGTAACACCCTGCCTGGGCTGAATTTCTCCGGTAACCACAATGCTTTTAAATTGTGGCCCACTGACTTTAACCCGGCCTTTTTCATCCACCAGAGCGGTAATTCCACTGGTGGTACTGCGAATAAGTTCGCGACTGGTTTCCAGCGCCCGCATACGTGCCATTTCAAAATGCTGATGGGGTGCAAACGAATCACCATACCAGCCGTTATTGGAAAGGTTAATCATAAAACGTGACGCTGGAATATGAGTGATAATATCTGCCGCATAAACATCTTCATAACAGATACTTGTTACTACGGGATAACCTTTTATGGATATCAGTACCTGATTATTATTGCCCGAACTAAAACCGGACATAGGCATATTGAAGAAATGCAGCAGACTTCTCAGCAGACTGCCCAGAGGCACATATTCACCAAAGGGAACCAGATGCGTTTTATAATAAAAACCCTGCTGCCCCCCAATATTAGTTAGTGCATTGTAATATTGCTGAGTCTTATCATCAAACACCGGCAGTCCGGTAACCAGTTCGGTTCGGGTTTTTCTGGCCTGTTGTGTTAATTGATGATAAAACCCATGTTCCAGTCGATGATAAAATTCTGGAATGGCATTTTCCGGCCAGACAATCACATCCTGATGCTGCCACTGATTCTTACTTAGAGCAACATAAAGTTGTTTGGTTTTTTCCAGTTGTATACGATCCCACTTTACCGCCTGATTGACATTGCCCTGAACCATGGCAATTTTCAGTGGTTTACCTACGGCACTACTCCACTGTATTGTTTTAAGATAAGCGCCCGTTGAAAATATAATGGTCATTAGAATAATACTATAGAGCAGACGAATACGGGCAATTAGCAGGGCTGACAGCAGCAGCACAATAAAGGATAAACCATAAATTCCTACTATCGGAGCATAACCCGACAAGGGGGTCTGAATCATGGGATAACCCGCTAACAGCCATGGAAATCCCGTCAGTAACCAGGTTCTGACCCATTCCATAAAAACCCAGATAACAGGTATATAAAATAGCACCAGTAACAGCGGATGCAGAGAAAAATGCTGTTTAATCTTAACCACCGCCCAACCTAAAACAGCATAATGCAAAGCCAGAAAAATAATAAACAGTGCAGTTAATATACCAGCCAGAGTCCAGTGTGCAGCGCCAAAATCGTGAATCGCAACATACAGCCACGACACCCCCACGCCAAAAAAACCACAGCCAAATAACCAGCCCTTATAAAATCCTTCCCGGGTAGTTTTTGAATAGCTCAATTGCAGTAAAAACAGCCCCAGAGGAAAAAAAATCAGATAAGAGAACAGACTGTTCCAGGTATTAAAGGGAGCAAATGCCAGGGGTAATAAGGCACCAAAAAATAAAGATAAAAGATAGGATAACGGGTTGTGGATTATAAGCTTTAACAGATTATCCGGTACATAACTTAACAGGCTTCCGGATAGCTTAAGTTCTGCACTGGAAGCCATTTAATGTTTATCAGTAGTGGAATTTTTTTTATGAATAACACGCAGACTATGTATACGACGATCATCGGCACGAATAACCTTAATCTGAAAGTCATCCACCTCAATCTCTTCTCCGCGCTGAGGCATATGACCAAAGGCATTCATAACAATACCACCAATGGTATCAAACTTGTTGGATTTAAAGCTGGATTGAAAGAAGTCGTTAAATTCCTGCAGTTCTGTTAATGCCTGTACCGTGTAGACACCTTCCCCATGAGAAGTAATCATACTGTCTTCTTCAAGATCGTGCTCATCCTCAATTTCACCGACAATTTCTTCCAGCACATCTTCAATAGTGACCAGTCCTGCCACCCCACCATATTCATCAACAACAACCGCCATATGATTACGATTGGAACGAAAATCACGCAGCAGTACATTCAGGCGTTTACTTTCAGGAATAAAAACAGCAGGGCGCAAATATTCGCGCAGATCCAGTGCGCTATGATCTTCTTTAGCGAAAAAATTAAGCATATCTTTAGCCAGAATAATACCTTCGATATTATCCCGTGTTTCGCCAATAACAGGGAAACGGGAGTGAGCAGAATCCACGATACAGGCCAGAATTTCATCGGCACTGGCATCACGCTCAATCACCGTCATCTGGGAACGCGGCACCATAACCTCTCGTACCTGCATATCAGTTACTTCCATCACCCCTTCAATCATAGAAAGGGTTTCACTGCTGATCACAGAACGAGATTTTGCACTGCGCAGAACTTCTATCAGTTGAGTTTTATTGCTAATATCGCCCGTCAGCAGCTGACCAATACGTTTTAGCAGTCCCCGACCTCTGCCTGTTAAAGCGGAAGCCGGGTTAAATCGATCGTCTTTCATTTAGTTAACCAGATGGAATCGGACTGATAAGTTTACAATAGCTGACCGTAACTTGCAAAATCAGCTGGTGAACCCGCTTAATCCGCAGAGAAGTAAATATTTCCATACCAGGCAGATGTGGTTTGTTGTGAATTATCGGTATCCGTCATCACTGCAACCACATCAATCTCATCCACATTTTCACCAAAATATTTCTTAAAATCCTGTTTCAGATTACGTTTTTCAGTATACCAGTGCTGTATTGTGCTGTCTTTACCTCGCACAGCCAGCATTTTTGCCTGAGAAGTATAGGCATTATCCCATTGAGAAAACTGTGCCTGACTGGATGACCAGACATAATTCAAAGCCTTGGTTTTCCAGAAAAAAACTGGCTGTGATTTAACAACATAGACACGGGCACTATAATCATCGCCCTCTTTACTGCGTTCATTTAAGCCTTTTAGTGGCTGATCTATTTTCCAGGACCAGTTTAAGTAGGGTGTTTTATTTAAGTCTATATGAACTTTTTTAAACAGTCCGGATGCACTTTTTTTACTGTTAGCTTCTAATACACTCCGCCCCTGCTTCAGCACTACAAACTGATAGTGCGTTTTACCGGCAAACTGTTTTTGCTCCCATCCGGATAAAGACTGCTGAGCAAAATTTCCAACCATAATATCCGCAGCGCTATCTGCATAAGAAAAACCTGCAGCAATTCCATAAAGCACAACAGCCAGCAAGCACTTCCTGCACGCCATAACACAATAACTCCTTAATTTATCCCACTTTTCTGGGTGGGCGTCAGATAAAAAAACAGTACACTTCTTACCAATAGGGGTTGGGGAAATTAAGCTGCTTTAGAATATTAACTTCCAGAGCTTCCATTTGCTCTGCTTCATGGTCATTGATATGGTCATAACCCTGTAGATGCAGTATGCCGTGAACCACCATGTGCGCCCAGTGTTCGTCAATGGTTTTACCCTGCTGCTGAGCCTCTTCCAGCACTACTTCATGACAGATAACCAGATCACCTAATAAAGGTAACTGCAATTCTTCAGGAACGTCAAAATCAAATCCCTCATAGGGGAAAGAAAGTACATTGGTGGCTTGGTTTTTATGCCGGTAATTATTATTCAGATTTTGAATTTCTTTTTTATCAACAATACGAATGGTTAATTCATATTCATTTTTTAACTTTTCCTGACGGCTTTCTGCTGAAATGATCAGACTTGTTTTTATCCACAGTTCAAGCTCTTTTTGAGCCGGAACCGAATCCGAGTCAATACATTGCTGCAAATCAACCAACAGAGACAATGACTCACTCATCATTTATTTTTTCCTGACTGACGAGCTGTTTTTGCTTCACTTTTCTCATACGCATCCACTATACGCTGCACCAGTGCATGTCGGACCACATCTTTAGACGTAAATTGAGTAAAGCTGATCCCTTTAACTCTGGACAACACCTTTTGAGCGTGTTTTAAACCGGATTCTCTGCCGCCGGGCAAATCAATCTGGGTCACATCTCCGGTTACTATTGCAGTTGATCCAAAACCAATCCGGGTTAAAAACATTTTCATCTGTTCCCGAGTACTATTCTGGGCTTCATCAAGAATAATATAGGATTCATTTAAGGTCCGTCCACGCATAAAAGCCAGCGGTGCTACTTCAATAACATTGCGTTCTATCAGTTTACTGACTTTTTCAAAACCCATCATTTCATATAGAGCATCATATAAGGGACGTAAATAAGGGTCGATTTTCTGTGATATGTCACCGGGCAGAAACCCCAGGTTTTCACCGGCTTCAACCGCCGGACGGGTGAGAATAATACGCCGAACCTGATCCCGCTCCAGCGCCTGAACCGCACAGGCTACAGCCAGAAAAGTTTTACCCGTACCGGCAGGACCAATACCAAAATTAATATCATGGGATAAAACACGGGTCAGATAATCATGCTGATTTTTACCTCTGGGCTTAATATAACTACGCCCAGCTAAAACAGCGACTTCCCCATCCAGATACTGAGCAGATTGTTCTGACTTATCTTTTAACTGTTCTTCTATACCGGATTTCTGCAGGAATAAGTGCACCTGTTTAGGATCAAGAACCGTTTGAGCCGTTTCTGCATATAATAGTTCCAGTATCGCAATTGCCGCATCACGGTCATCAGGCTTACCAGAAACTTTAAACTGATTGCCACGATTAGCAATCTGCACCGCCAGACGCCGTTCAATAAGCCGCAGATGCTCATCTAACTGACCACATAAATTAACCAGCCGGGCATTATCTACCGGTTCAAGAACAAGCTGCATGGATGTTGTTTGTGTCAATAGGAGAACCTTGTTTTAAAGTGTTGAAGAGCAGCGTTAAGCGTTAAGCGTTAAGAAAAAGCAAGAGCATAAACAACACAGCCGTTACATGCTCTTTTTTTTGATCTATTCTTTTGCTCTTTCTCAACGCTCAACGCTCAACGCTCAGCGCTTAACGCTAGCTCAATTCACCTCTAAGTGAATTGTTATACGCCTGCGTAATCTTTATAGGGATAATCTTTCCTATCAATTCCTGTCCCTCTGGATCGAAATTTACTACCCGGTTATTTTCTGTTCTGCCGGCCAGTTCACTGGGGTTCTTTTTAGAAATACCGTGTACCAGTATATTTTGTGTGCTGCCGACCATCTGTTGTGAGTATTCCAGTGCAAATTCGTTAATGCAGGTCTGTAATTCACTCAGGCGCTGTTTTTTTACTGCCATTGGCACATCATCAGGTAAAGATGATGCGGGAGTTCCGGGTCTGGGACTGTAGATAAAACTGAAACTCTGATCAAAACGAATGTCTTTAATTAATTGCATGGTGGCCTGAAAATCGGCCTCAGTTTCTCCAGGGAAGCCGACAATAAAATCAGAAGACAGATAAATATCAGGCCGGGCCTCTTTTATCCGCCGAATTTTACTTTTGTATTCCAGAGCGGAATGACCGCGTTTCATCATACTTAAAATACGATCCGATCCACTTTGTACCGGTAAATGCAGAAAGCTGACCAGTTCAGGAACTTCCCGATAAACCTCAACCAGACTGTCTGAAAATTCATTAGGATGAGAGGTGGTATAACGAATACGTTTAATGCCTTCTATCTGGGATATATAGTGTATTAGTAAAGCCAGATCGGCTATATCGCCTTCATGGGTTTCACCTCGATAGGCATTAACATTCTGTCCCAGCAAATTGACTTCCACCACACCCTGCTGTGCCAGCGAAGCCACCTCAGCAATAACATCATCCAGCGGCCGGGATATTTCTTCACCACGGGTATAAGGCACAACACAGAAAGTGCAATATTTACTGCAGCCTTCCATAACCGACACAAAAGCACTGGGGCCTTCTGCTCTGGGCTCCGGCAGATTGTCAAATTTTTCAATTTCCGGGAATGAGACATCTATAACTGGCTGATGTATAGTTGATACTTCATCCAGCATCTGCGGCAGTCGATGTAATGTCTGCGGTCCGAATACCATATCTACATAGGGTGCACGCTGGCGAATTAAATCCCCTTCCTGACTGGCCACACAACCGCCTACACCAATAACGATATTGGGGTTTAGTTCTTTCAACTGACGAAAGCGGCCCAGCAGGGAAAAGACTTTCTCCTGTGCTTTTTCTCTGATGGAACAGGTATTTAAAAGTAGAATATCCGCTTTCTGAGGTTCATCCACCTGCTCTACACCATGTGATTCCTTAAGCACATCAGCCATTTTTGCCGAGTCATACTCGTTCATCTGACAACCAAAGGTTTGAATATACAACTTGCCGGACATTAAAGACGTTTCCTCTTAAAAAATTCACATCGCTAAGAGGCGGAAAAGTAACATATTTTCAGTTTTTTTTCCATTATCTAAACGCCAGATAAGCATGAAGCTGTCAATAATTAACTAAAAAGCCTTAAAAGTCATAACCACGTTCATCATGAGAAACCAGATCCAGACCTTCAGTTTCTTCATCACGTGCAACACGTAAAGTGATAAACATATCAACCACTTTAAGAATAATATAAGTCATAACTGCGGTATAGACCAATGTTGCACCAATACCTATTAGCTGAACATTAATCTGGGAACCCATATTCATGCCTTCTGCATAACCCTGTCCGGAAAACACGCCCAGACTGGAAGAAGCAAAGATACCAGCCATAAGAGTACCTAACATCCCACCGATACCATGCACAGGAAAGACGTCCAGAGAATCATCCAGCTCCAGTTTAACCTTAATAAACTGGGTCGCACTATAACAGACCACACCGGCCGTTAAACCAATAACCAGAGCACCTGCAGGACCAACAAAACCAGAAGCCGGTGTAATCGTACCCAGACCAGCAACCATTCCGGTCACAATACCCAGCACAGAAGGCTTACCATGACGGACCCATTCAATAGTGGCCCATACCCCAGCACCTGCCGCCGCAGACACATGAGTGACCAGCATGGCCATTGCTGCATTGCCATCAGCCGCCAGAGCGCTACCACCATTAAAGCCAAACCAGCCAACCCATAACATACCTGCACCTATCACTGTCATAGTCAGGTTATGCGGCGGCAGCATATGTATCCCAAAATCTTTACGTTTGCCAATCACCATTGCTGTCACCAGAGCTGCAACACCGGCAGTGATATGTACCACGGTACCTCCGGCAAAATCCAGCAGTCCCATATCATATAACCAGCCGCCTTCAGCCCATACCCAGTGAGTTACAGGTATATAAACTACAAACAACCAGATGGCACTGAATAACATCATGGATGAAAACCGAGCCCGTTCTGCAAAACCACCAATAATCAGCGCCGGTGTAATAATTGCAAAAGTCATCTGAAACAGGGCAAACAGACCCTCAGGAATGGTTCCGGACAGACTGTCTTCCATCACGCCTGCGAATAAAACCTTATCAAAACCACCAATAAAAGCATTCATAGACCCGCCATCACTGAATGCCAGTGAATAACCGGCCACTAGCCAGAGAATGGACATAATACTGGTAATAGCAAAACACTGCATCAAAATAGACAGTACATTTTTAGTTCGCACCAGGCCGCCATAGAAAAGAGCCAGCCCCGGCAGGGTCATAAACAGGACCAATGCCGTGGATATCATAATCCAGGCCGTATCTGCACCATTTAGGGTATCTGCAGCCATAGCATTGCCGGAAAAAAGCAAAAAAAGTAATAGTATCAGACTGAAACCTGACCGTTTTATTATATTTATCATACAAAAGCCCTTTTATAAAAATTTTGTCGCTTAAGCATGCAAGTTATGCACCAAAAGTGATCGTTTTTTTGTTTTTCAGGGGTTTATATCATTTAACATGACATAAACACAATCTGTTTTAGATATTTATGCACCATCTAAGAACATAAACAGATCGCTCTGCACCATTATAGTAACAAAATGTAAATCGGTGTTATTCGCCCTGCAGAGTAATGAACAGCCGCCGACCACCAGCATAGTTTCTATGTTCACATAAATAAATCCCCTGCCATATACCCATATTCAAACGACCGCCAGTTATGGGAATATTCAGACTGCTGCCCAGAATACTGGCTTTAAGATGGGCCGGCATATCATCAGAACCTTCATCCGTATGTTGATAATAGGACTCATTTTCTGGAACATAACGATTAAAGTAACTTTCAAAATCAAGCCTTACTGATGGGTCAGCATTTTCATTAATCGTTAAAGAAGCAGAGCTGTGTTTAATAAAAACATTCATCAGACCAGTCTGTATTTTCTGTATTTCTGGCAGCTGATGAATGATATCTCTGGTGATAAGATGAAAGCCTCTGGAGAAGCTTTTTAGCTGTATTTCTTTCTGTATCCACATAAACGGCCTCAAATTTTAAAAGTATTTCGTATAAAACGTTTTTTTTATAATATTTTGCATTTTTTCAACAAAAAAAACTATACATATCTGATTACTGCTATTATCCTTATATTATAGACTGATATGACATCCAGTTTATTTGAGCCTATAAATACAGGCATAAAATCAACAAATACTGATCCGGAGTTTATTATGGCCGTTAAAAAGAAAAGTGCAAAGAAAACTGCTGCCAGGAAAAAGGTAGCGAATAAGAAAGTTGCAGTAAAAAAAGGGGTGGTAAAAAAGAAAGTAGTCAGTAAGAAAAAAACAGTTACCAGAAAAAAAAGCGCTATGAAAAAATCGGCTGCTGCATCAAAGCCAAAAGCTAAAACAACCGCAGTGCAAAACAGAATGACCAAATCTCAAATTTTAACTGCGATTGCCGATAACACTCAGATCAGTAAGAAAGATGTTGCTGCGGTAATGGATGAACTGGATTTATTAATAGAGCGTCACATTAAAAAGCGTGCCTGTGGCGAGTTTTTACTACCTGGTTTGCTGAAAATTGTTACCGTCAAAAAACCTGCTGTTAAGGCAAGAAAGGGCATCAACCCATTTACTGGTGAAGAAATGATGTTTAAAGCAAAAAAAGCGACAACTGTTGTTAAAGTCAGACCATTGAAAAAACTTAAGGAAATGGCTCTATAAATAGTTTATCACTCCCCTTCATTATATGAAAGGGAGTGTTACCCAGGAATTTGGCTATGGGATCTAAAACGGAGATGTATTATGCCCTGTAATTATCAAGAATTAGAAATAAAGCCTATGCAGGCTGACTGCGTACTTTGTGAACCCAGTTTTTTACCCCGTGGCGAAGTATCACTGGAAGACCCGGCTATCCGGGTAATGACAGATTTAAAAACAGTGGCCGCAATTACAGTATCACCTTCCGGTAGCCTGGATGATGCCGCTGACAGAATGTTAAAAATGAAAGTAAAACTACTTTTTGTTACTGATGCCAGTGAACAAATCATCGGCTTAATCACGTATAGTGATTTACAGGGTGAACGTCCCATTCTGTTTCAACAGCAAAATGGTATACAGCGCTCTGAAATAACAGTAAGCGATGTTATGACACGTACGGAAAGTCTTGATGCAATAGAATGGTCTGTGGCAGAAAAAGCCAAAGTTGGTGATATAGCCATGACCCTGAAGAAACTCAATCGACAGCATGCGCTGGTAGTAGACAAGGGGGCGGAGAACACCCCCTATGTACGAGGCATCTTCTCCACTACTCAATTAAGTAAAATGCTGGGGATTTATATTGATACCACAGAAGTAGCTCATACCTTTGCAGAACTTGAACGAGAACTGGGCTGCCTGTAACTGCAACTATTAAAATCAGTCTGATGATTTTTGCAGCGCAGCAATAATATCAAGATACTGCTGTTCCTTATTGCTCCAGGAACGCATCGCAAAAGCAAATAGAATAATCATTAAAAATAATGCTGATACTGCCGTTGCTCCGGTGACGGCCAGTACTGCCACATCCGTTATCTGTGTTAAATCAATACCGCTGGCTGTTTTTTTCTTTAATAATGCCAGCACGGCCTGTGGGCTAACCATCTCCGGTTTTAACCAGAACATCAATCCCCATGCCAGGGTACTGGTCAAAGCAATACTCCAGACAATATAAGCAGATATTTTCTGAAACAGGGTTCGTTTAAAGATAAATTGTTGTTGCGTTTGGGAGAGCATATATTTTTCCAGAGAGGCTTCTTTTTTAAGCAAATGCCCCCATATTATAGCGCAAAGACTTTCATATTCACAAAGTTTAGCTTAGGGGCTACTTTACCTTTTATATAAATCCGTTATGGCACAAAAAGACTATTATAAAATTCTCGGTGTAAACCGCAGCAGCTCCGATGCTGAAATAAAAAAACAATATCGCAGATTAGCCAGAAAATACCATCCTGATGTCAGTAAAGAAGCCAACGCTGAAGCACGCTTCAAGGAAATCAGTGAAGCCTATGATGTTTTAAAAGACAAGAAAAAGCGTTCTAATTATGACCGCTTTGGCTCTGCTGACGGCAATCCTTTTGGCGGAGGGGGTTTTACCCCGCCACCTGGAAGCGGGGGCGCGAATAAAGGCAATTTTGGCGGTTTTAATCAGGGCAGCTTCAGCGATATATTTGATAATATGTTTAATGGTGCTCGTGGAGGTCGTTTTAATGACAATCCTTTTTCACAGCAGAAGCAACAGCGACAAAGTCGTGGCCAGGATAATAATGTCGTTATTCATGTTGATCTGGAGGATGCTTTTCATGGGGCAAACAGGACTATTAACCTGCGTATTCCCGGAGAAACCGGTACCAGAAAGCTGAAAATAAAAATTCCAAAAGGTATTAAGGAAGGCCAGAAGATCCGTCTGGGTGGACAGGGAGGTAAAGGCCAGCACCGTAATGGTGACCTGCTGCTTGAAGTTAAATTTAACAAACACAAATATTTTACAGTAGATGGTAAAGATATCAGCCTGACCTTGCCCATCACTCCCTGGGAAGCTGCTTTAGGGGCAAAAGTCTCCATCCCGACACTGGGTGGGACTGTCGACATGAAATTACCCCCAAATACTCAAAGTGGCAAAAAATTGCGTTTGAAAGGACGTGGCCTGCCCGGTAAGGAATCGGGGGATCAATATGTGCTATTACAGATCATGACACCTGAAGCCAATTCTGATGAACTCAAAAAACTGTATGAAAATATGGCTAAACTCAGTGCTTTTAATCCGCGTAAGGATTTTACTTAATAAACTATCTGGCTCCAATCTGGTTGCGATGTTGCCAGTGCTTTTTTATGGAACTAAAACACAATCAATCGGTCAGATTATTTATAAATAAAGTGTTACCACAAGAGATATGACC
>JALSUJ010000013.1 GCA_027071355.1 Gammaproteobacteria bacterium
CATATGGCTGGGATCTGGGTGGAGCCGGCCCCTGTGTACGTACTTCTATGGCCTGTGTTGGTGCCGCACGCTGTGAGCACTCCTGTACCAACGAACATGGTATGATGCGTCACCTGGTAAATGAATTCCAGGATGATCTGCACAGACCTGCTCTGCCGTATAAGTGGAAGATTAAAGTGTCCGGTTGTCCCAATGACTGTACCAATGCGATTGAACGTGCTGATATGGCCGTTATTGGTATCTGGCGTGATGACATGAAAGTAGACCAGGAAGAAGTTAAAAAGTTTGTTGAAGCCAAAGGCCGTGATTATGTCATTGACAATGTCACTGACCGTTGTCCTTCCAATGCTATCAAGCTGAATGATGATAATACTCTGGAAGTTAATAATCAGGAATGTGTACGCTGCATGCATTGTATCAATGTTATGACTAAAGCACTGGCACCTGGTGATGACACCGGTGTGACTGTGCTGATTGGTGGTAAGCGGACCCTGAAAATTGGTGATATGATGGGTACGGTTGTCGCACCCTTTATGAAAGTAGACACCATGGATGAAATCGAAGCTCTGGTTGAACTGACCGGTGAAATGATTGATTTCTTCGCTGAGAATGCCCTGGAACATGAACGTACCGGTGAGATGATTGAGCGTATTGGTCTGGTTAACTACCTGGAAGGAATTGGCCTGGAGCTGGATCCAAACATGGTTAGTGAACCACGTCAGTGTTCCTATGTTCGTATGGATGGCTGGGACGAAGAAGTTAAGAAATGGTATGACAAAAAAGCGGAAGCAGCTTCTGCCTGATTTATAGTCACTGCCTGCTGTAATACCAAAAAGCCACTTAGAGAAATCCATGTGGCTTTTTTTATTCAGCCCCTGATATAATTATTATTCTTTAAAAAGCCAATAATCTCTGCTGCCAGCATATCGGGTGTTTTTTCTGCTGCTGAAAGGACCAGTTCTGGATTTAACGGTTTTTCATAAGGATCATCAATACCAGTAAAACCTGTTATCTCACCGGCTCTGGCTTTTTTATATAATCCTTTTGGATCGCGCTGTTCACACACTTCAATGGGAGTATCTACAAATATTTCTATAAAGTCACCCTGCTTGAGGGTGTTACGGACTTTGTCACGATCAATACGATAAGGACTGATAAAGGCAGTAAGAGCAATAACGCCTGTTTGAGTAAAAATTTCAGCTACAGCGCCTATACGACGGATATTTTCTTCACGGTCAATAGCAGAAAATCCCAGTCCAAAACGTTTAGCAAACTCTTCGCCATGAGTATCCTGCAGCATTCCCGGACCTGCATTAAGTCCATGCCGGACATTATCCCCATCCAGTACTACTGTCTGGATATTAGACTGGTGAAGCATATGATCAAGTGTGTTTGCAATAGTGCTCTTTCCTGAACCGCTTAATCCGGTAAACCAGATGACACATCCTTTGTGATTATTTTTTGCTTCACGCATATCTCTGGAAACCCGGTGTTCATGCCAGGTAACATTGGTGTCATTGTTCATAGTAAAATCTCAATAATAAATAAAAGGTTACATATTGTAATGAAGATTTAACAGTCTGGGTATGATTTTCTGAAGAAACCTTGTAGAAATGCTTAACTGAGTTGTTGATAGGATTTAATCTGATCCAGACGAACAGAAATTTTATTTTGTGTTTCATCAATGGCCAGTAGAAATTCACCTTCCCCTTTACGGGCAATAATATCGTAAGGTTGTATAATTAAACTTTGGGTCGCATTATTTTCCCGAACATGGATTTGCAGACGTAGCTTATGCATAATGGCCAGCTCCAGCTCACTATGCATCTGACAGGAAATGCTCTGATATTGAGGGAGGGTCATAGGGCTTCCAGTTTTATATAATTTTTCTGTTCAAAGCGCGGGGTGCAGATACATAAAAAAATCAGTTCTTCGGTGCCACGATTTTCAATTTTCTGGGCAGTATTCGCTGGAATAACGACCGTATCCATAGGCTGCACTTCCCGGGCCGCTTCATAATTAATGGATACCCGAGCTCTGCCCTGTATAATAACATAGCGTTCTATAGTATCTTTAACCGCATGCAGCTGAGTTGTTTCACCGGGAGCAACACTGGCCTGAGCTATGGAGCATTCCGGACTAGACGGGGTGTTTAACAGCTCAATAATATGACAGCGTTCTTCAGTGCTAAAGCCATTTTGAGGTTTAAATTTAGTTATATAAGACATAAACTTCATCTAAACGGAATCCGGGAAAAAATTCAAGTATTGTTTTATTTTAAAGCAGGATTTTGCTTACATAGTTTTTGACAAATAATGAATATTCACTATAGTTTAACCTGGGCGATGTTGCAATCCATGGAATATTCGGGAACAAATAATGAGTTGTGTTATACGTGGTTGATCACATTGGGCGCTTTAATGTTATTCGAGAGCTGGGTCGAGGCACACAGGGTGTTGTCCACCTGGGGATTGATCCAGTTTTACAACGTAATGTTGCCATTAAATCATTGCATATCAATCCAGAGCATGCTTTTAATACCAGGGAACTCCTGCTTAAGGAAGCGCGTACTATCAGTAAAATGGTACATCCTAATATTGTTTCGATTTATGAAGCAGGGGAAGATGAACAGCAGCAACCCTATTTAGTATTTGAATATGTCAGCGGTCAGTTATTATCTGATCTGATGAAAAAATCCGGGATTATGACAGTAAAAAAATCGCTTGAATTTATCAAGCCGGTTATTGAAGCTATGTCTGAGGCGGCCAGAAAAAATATTATTCACTGTGATTTAAAGCCCGCCAATATTTTAATTAATGATGAAAATATTCCCAAAGTAATGGACTTTGGTATTGCCCGCGTGATGTCGGAGCAAAAAACCAGAAGTGACGGTTTTTTTGGCACACCCCGCTATATGCCTCCGGAATATATCCGGGAACAGATTATTACTACCAGTAATGACTCCTATGCTCTGGGTATTATTCTGTACGAAATGCTGACAGGTAAATCAGCGTTTAATGGTAGTAATATTAAACAGATCATTGAAAGTGTTTTAAATGATAAATTAACCGCACCTTCCAGACTGAATAGTGATATTGATGCACAATTTGAAAGTATTCTATTAAAAGCCATTGATAAAAATCCTGAAAATCGTTATCAGAGTGCTATTGAATTTAATGCGGCACTGGATGAGTATCTGGAGCGCAATGAAAGCAAGGTCAGTTCATCCAGTAAAAAAATGGATGTGACAATTGAATTTCTGCTCAGACGTATGAAGCGTAAAAAAGATTTTCCTGCCTTATCGGAATCACTATTTAAAATAAATACCATTATTGATGAAGATAATAAGGGCTTTGACGAACTGGCAAATGCCATTGTAGAAGATTTTTCGCTCACTAATAAAATACTAAAAATAGTTAATTCGGCCTATTATCGTCGCAGTGGCGGAGAAGTAAAAACCATCTCTCATGCAGTGATGCTGCTGGGTTTCGATGCTATACGTTCAATTGCTGTGAGTCTGATTTTAATTGATCACCTGCATGATAAATCCCAGGCTAAACAACTGCGGGATCAGGTGGTATCGTGTTTATACAGCGGTGTGTTTGCGAAAAATCTGGCAGAAAAATCTAACATCAGAAACCGTGAAGAAGTTTTTCTAAGTGGCATTTTTCATAATCTGGGTAAACTATTATCTATCTTTTATTTTAATGAAGAATATCTTGAAATCGAAGCCATTATTAAAAATGAGAACCTTAATGATGAAGATGCTTCTACCAAAGTACTGGGGGTCAGTTATAATCAGTTAGGGACTGCCATAGCAAAAGAATGGGAATTACCTCATTATATAGTCAATACCATTCCAGCTTATGATACCAAAGCTAATAGTCGCAGGTTACAGCTTAATAATGATGAAAAGGTGCATGCTATTAGTAGTTTATCCAATGAACTGACCCATCTTATTGAACAGGAAGATGATGCTGACTGGCGTCAGCGATCCGTTAAATTATGGCGTGAATATACTCCGCAATTAAATTTAAATGACAGGGATCTGATCAGTCTGGCTGATCAGGCTAAAGAAGACTTAATTGATTTAAATTCTATATTAAATATCAATATGTCTAAAGCCTCTATTATTCAGGGGCTGGAAGAAAGCCATGAAATTATACCGGCAAAAATAAAGAAAAATGCAGATCAAGAACTGGAACAGACGGTAGTTGAACCTACACAGACAAAGGCATCTGATAAACTTCAGCAGGAAGCTCATTTATCTGTTGAGGAAATTTTAAATAATGGTATTAACGATATCAGTACTATGCTGACAGGTGAGTATAGTGTTACTAGAATTTTTGAACTGAGTCTGGATATCATTCATAAAGCATTTGAATTTGATCATTCGGTGATGTGCATGGTTAACTCCCGCCAGAAAATTATGGAAGGTAAATATGCTCATGGTCTTAATAATGCATTTTTAAATCAGTATCGTTTTACACTTAAGTATAAACCGGATGTTTTTAAAAAAAAAAAAAAAAAAGGCATGGA
>JALSUJ010000014.1 GCA_027071355.1 Gammaproteobacteria bacterium
AGGTATGGATAAAGCCCCACACACCGGCACCCAGGAAGGCCATAACCGCCGTGCCCTGTGCCCATAAGACCGCGGCCTTATTAGGATGTTCACGACGACGCTGGTTGACCATATTAAAGGCGTACAGCACCATCATAAAGAAGGGGATGGGTTCCATAGCGGAGAAGATAGAACCCCACCACTGCCAGTACTCAGGGGTACCAATCCAGTAGTAGTGGTGACCGGTACCAATCAGACCCGTAATTAAGCTCATAGCGATAATGATGTATAACCATTTTTCAATGATTTCACGGTCAACACCGGTGGTCTTAATCAGTACGAAGGCTAATATGGCACCCATAATCAGTTCCCACACACCTTCTACCCACAGGTGAACAACCCACCACCACCAGAATTTGTCTTCTATCAGGTTGCTGGGGTTAACAAAGGAGAACAGGAAGAATACCGCCAGACCGGCTAAACCGATAAATAAAATCATGCTGATAACGGTTTTACGGCCTTTGAGGATGGTCATGCCGATATTGAACAGGAAGCCCAGGGCCACCACCACAATACCAATTTTGGTTATTGTGGGCTGTTCCAGGAATTCCCGCCCCATAGTGGGCAACAGGTCATTCATGGTCAGCTCAGCCAGAGTCGCATAAGGCACCAGCAGGTAACCTAAAATAGTGGCCGCACCGGCCGCCAGGAATATCCAGAATAATAAGGTCGCCAGCATGGGGCTGAACAGTTCGGTTTCGGATTCTTCCGGTACCAGATAGTAAGCCGCTCCCATAAAGCCGAATAATAACCAGACAATTAACAGGTTGGTGTGTACCATTCGGGCGACATTAAAAGGAATAGCCGGGAATAAGAAATCTCCCCAGATATATTGGGCACCTAACACGGTTCCAAATAGAATTTGACCTAAAAACAGGCCTATGGCTGCGATAAAATAAAGTTTCGCAACGGATTGTGATTGATATTGCATAGTCCTTGTTCTCCCTTAACCCTGAATATTTGGTGGCCAGTTAGATGTATTGACTTCAGAGGTCCATTTCAGGAACTCAGCCACTGCGTTCAGCTGTTCATCCGTCAGATTAAACTGAGGCATGCTGCGACGTCCGGGTATACCGTTTTTGGGACGACTCTTGATGAAACCGATAATGGCATCTTTACTATTGCCGAATCGCTTGTATACATTGCCCAGTTCCGGTGCAAAATATGCGCCTTCTCCCAGTATGGTATGACAGCCAATACAGTCATGGTCTTCCCACACTTTTTTACCCAGGACAATTTCCGGGGTGATGTTGGCATTATTGGAACGCTCAGGAAGCACTCCCTGCGTATCAAAGGTTAAGGCCAGAAGTAACAGGAAGAAGAAAATACTTCCCCCGTAAAAAATATTCCTGGCCATGGTTTTGGTAAACACTTCACTCATGGCATACTCCTATTATTATGTAACTGTAAGTATCCTTTAAGGTGTATTTTGTCTCCTTGATGTACATCAAGCTTACAAAGTGTACGGGAACTATTTCACAAACTATTTGTCATCACAAATAGTTATTATTACTTCACCTCGAAGAACAGGGCATAAACAACTGTAAAACCTTACAGGCTTAAATTCATAAACTCAATCCGATGATTGCCACAGGGATTTTCTTTAGAAGGTCCCTGAGCTAGAACGGCCACACCTTCGTTTATATGATTGGTTTTAAACCAGTCTCTTAAAAACGGTGACCATTCCGGCAGATCCTGTTCAACTTTTACCGGATAAACACCATAAGAAAACTGCAGAGACTGGCAGGTACGCTCTTCAGTGCTCAAAGCCGTTATCCACACCGACAATCGGTAACGGGCGACATTCCTGGCCATGGCCCCGGAGCGAGTGGGAATAATCACCGCCTGCGGCTCAATACTTTTAACTGCCAGTTGAATATTATGTGCCACCAGATCCGCCAGTTCCTTTTTATTCCCCAGGCGTTCCAGTTCCCTGTTGGCTTTACGATAAGGCTCTGTCTGTGCGGCTATTTCTGCCAGCATAGCGGTCGCTTCAACAGGGTATTTACCCATCGCTGATTCACCGGAAAGCATGACCGCATCGGTTCCATCTAATATAGCATTAGCCACATCGGTTGATTCTGCCCGGGTAGGCCGACGATGTTCAGTCATTGACTCCAGCATCTGGGTAGCCGTGATTACCGGTTTGCAGTAACTGGCAGCACTATGCATGATCTGTTTCTGAGCCACAGCAATGGAGGAAATGGGGATTTCAACACCCAGATCCCCTCTGGCGACCATAATACCATCAGATACCTTGAGTATTTCCTCCAGATTCTGCATGGCACCTGAGCGTTCAATCTTGGCGATGACAAAGGGCTTGAATCCCATATCAGCAGCAGCCTGTTTTAAATCCAGGATATCGTCCTTAGTGGCAACAAAAGACTGGCTGATCGCATCAACCCCCTGCTTCAGAGCAAATTCAAGGCAGTCTCTATCATGGGCAGTAAAAGCACTGAAGCCCAGCTCAATTCCCGGCAGGTTCAGTCCTTTGCGGGAACGCAGTTCACCGCCGGAACGGATTTCACAGACTACATCATTACCCTCAACAGATTTAACCAGCAAGGCAATTAAACCATCATTCAAAAATAACGTATCGCCTTCCTTAACCGTTCGAGGTAACTCTTTGAAAGTCACGGAAACTCGCTCTTTATTACCGATCATATCATCAGTGGTCAGGATAAAACTATCACCAACTTTTAAATCTATGGGTTCAATAGCCAGCTCACCAATACGCATTTTAGGACCGGGTAAATCTGCCATAATCGCCAGCCGATGACCGGTTCTTTCTGAAGCCTCTCTGAGCAGAGCAATGGTTTCAGCATGACTGTCAAAATCCCCATGAGAAAAGTTAAGTCTGGCGATATTCATTCCGGTTCGCAGCAGAGCATCCATCATTTCAGGGGTATGCGTTGCAGGACCAATGGTGCAGACAATTTTGGTTTTATTAGCAGGATATCTCATAGAAAAAAGCACTTCCTTTTGACTGTAGGGAATTTAGACATCTGAAATTTCTGAATTGATATAATAGTGGATTTAAAATAGTTTAAATTGCTATTACTCAAACGGGCATTATTAAAGCATCTTTTATGAGATATATCAAAAGAATATCAATTAATGGTAATTAACAAATATCAACACTATATATATGATATTTATAAAATTTATAAGCTATAAAGCACTTTAAAAACCACATTAGCATAGACTTAAATAACGCCTTTTCATTTAAAAAAACTCTTAAATCTGCTAAATTACCCGCTCTTAGAATTTCATCCTGCCAAAGAGATAAATATATCGGCAGGATACTCCTAACCCGTTTATCCGCTATCCTGATTATTTCCGGAGGGGTAAAACGGGTGGATGCTTAAGGCAATCAAGCAAGGTAATATAAAGGTATTTATATGGATTTAACTAAATCACTAGGTTTACAGACCAGTAATAATAAACTGAAAGCCGGTGAGGAAAAAAAGCGTTTACAGCTTTATATCAACCTCAAACTTCATTCTTCCGGACTACCGGCCTGTGAAGCACAAGATTGTGATAACGATTTTTTTTCCATTGCAGACGATTTACTGCAAAGTTATCGTGAAAAATCCCGCTTATTATCTCAGTATCTTTGTCCTGTTGACCAACGCATACAGAACTTCCTGGATGACTATCTGAGTGATAGTGGTAGTGAGCAGCATCCTGTTTTACCCTCTAATACCCTGATCCTGGATCGCCATGGTGTAGCACGTGAACTGTCACTGCCTGCTGAAAGTGACTATTTTGAATCCGAATTTGTCAAAAGTTATCGAGTAAGCCAGGGGGTATTGCATAATACGTCCAGAGACCGAAGAACCACTGCGGGTTCTTTTCATATTGCAGAAGGCGGACTGCCAGTACCTGGCGATAAAAAAGCAGTCCCCAAAATCGCTTATGCCAATTTATTATGTGCAGCACTTAATCCACCCGAAGACTTACTGACTCTCCCTTTTACCTCTCAACAAAAACAACAGGCACATAGCTTTGTCTCCATACTGCTGCGCCCTATTGTCTGTCCGGCTATTCCCGCTAAAGACATTACTGTAGCTGAAGCAGAAAAAACCATGGAAATCCGTTTCTTTGCTCCCGGAGCACTCACCAGCAACCTGGATTTTGTGGAAAGTATTTTTGGTAATGCCGGTAATCCCAGTCTGGCAGAAAATGATGCCGGCCTGGATATTGAACACTGGACCGGGCATACTGGCTGCGTCATTCTGGCGCCTCATTTAATAAGAACGACTAAAAAAGAACTGGGTCTGCCGCATATTGATGAGGCAAGCGAGCGTCAGAAAACAGACGGTATGTGCTGGGAAAATGAAGCCGAACTGTATAACAATGGTCAGCCGATTAAAATTACTGCCCGTGATAAACGGGGCGTCATTGTGACCATTCTGGCTGATAATTACTTTGGTTATTGTAAAAAAGAAGTTAAAACTCAGCTCAGTTATTCCGCCAATCTCTTTGGACTGGCGG
>JALSUJ010000015.1 GCA_027071355.1 Gammaproteobacteria bacterium
CTGAATCGTTACAGGATGTCTATCCTGCTCTGAAAGCTAATTTTGTAAAAGTGCTGAGCGAAGCCGGTTTTAGTACTAAAGCGGCCATTGATAAAGCATCGGATAAAGAACTGCTGGCCTTAAAAGGTATTGGTCAGGCCACCTTAAAAATATTACGCGGGAAATAATTCCTTAACTTAATGCACTTTTTATGCTGTTACATAAAAGTGCATAACTAGTGGCCATCTGGAAATTGTCTTCCTGGCAATTTACCGGAACGCAAAAGGAAAGTGTGATTGTTCTTTTACTCCATTTTCAACGACTTACGGTCGTCAAAAATGAGCGGCACATCCTTGTACCGTTAGTGTGCATCAATAAATGGATGCACACTAACTATTATTTCTGCTGTATTAATTTAGACCATTTCTTTGGTCCGCTTTGATGAACGGAATCGCCGCTGCTGTCAACTGCGACGGTAACTGGCATATCTTCAATTTCAAATTCATATATAGCCTCCATACCTAGCTCTTTATAGGCTAATACTTTTGCTTTTTTTATGGCCTGTGAGATAAGGTAGGCAGCGCCGCCAACAGCAATCAGGTAAACGGCCTGGTGTTTTTTTATGGACGCTATTGCTGCAGGGCCGCGCTCGGCTTTGCCGACCATACCAATTAAACCGGTTTCTGCCAGCATGGTTTCAGTATATTTATCCATCCGTGTGGAAGTGGTTGGACCGGCAGGACCTACTGATTCACCTTTAATCGCATCAACCGGTCCGACATAATAAATAAAGCGGTTGGTAAAATCCACCCCATCAGGCAGGGATTCCCCCTTAGCCAGGGTGTCTACAATGCGTTTATGGGCGGCATCGCGTCCAGTAAGCATTTTACCGTTGAGTAATAATTGTTCGCCTGCTTTCCAGCTCTGAATATCTTCGTGAGTAATGCTATCCAGATTAACTCTGCGGGCATCAGGTGATGCCTTCCAGGTAACATCCGGCCAGTCGGATAGCGATGGTGGTGTCAGTACGGCAGGACCTGAGCCATCCAGAACAAAGTGGATGTGACGGGTCGCGGCACAATTGGGAATAATAGCCACCGGTAATGAGGCTGCGTGGGTTGGATAATCCAGCACTTTAACATCAACAACGGTGGTCAGACCACCCAGTCCCTGAGCGCCGATCCCCAGAGCATTAATTTTGTCATATAGTTCCAGTCGCAGTTCTTC
>JALSUJ010000016.1 GCA_027071355.1 Gammaproteobacteria bacterium
CCATAGCCTGCTGAGAGTTGGTAAAAGGCTTTGGCGGTGAGACCACTCATATAGCCCAGAGCTAATAATTGTGCATAATAGCCTAAGCCACCTGCATAAAACATATCGCCCAAAAGGTCATCTCGAGTCAATGCCGCTATTTGTGTTTGGTTTTGAGTTTCTAAGGTGTTTTTGGTGCGTTCCATTTTCGCTTTTAACTGTTCCAATTTGTCTGTTGAGATACTGCCCGCAAAGACGTTGACTTGTAGATACGATCCGGCGACGACTTTATAGTTTCTCGGTGCTCTGGCATAGCCTCTGCCTGCGAATTTTATACCGGTGATGAAGTCGGTTTCTTCACCCAGTTTCATTGCTGTGCCGGTTTTCACTGTGATACCATTTACTTTAAGCTCTGGCACCACTTTTATCAAGTAACTGGGGATAGTTTGTGGTAATTGATTGACATCGGTCACATTATCGGGGATAAATGCGGCCAGGGCGTCTTCATCATCTTGGGTTTCGGGTTTGAATGACAGAGTGACTTTTTCATTGTTGAGTTGGGCAAAGGGGAAGTTGATTTTATCAATTAAATCACCCAGAATATCCCGTTTAAAGGCAAATTCGATGTGTTGTTGCAATGAACTGGGGAGTTTGTCGTAGCGTGCGCCGATGGTTACGATTTTATTTGCTGGGGCTGAGGGGAGTGTGGGATAGTCTTTGATGATGGTTTTTCGACCACCAATAATGTCTCCAACGGTGGGGTTGGTGAGCGTGTTGATGTGGGCTTCGAGTTTGTCTTGGGCTTGTTGTTGGGCATTTTGTAGGATGCTGGCATCAAAACCCGTTGCCCAGCCTTCGGCTTCGTTAATGGTACCTGAATCAATGAAGTCTTGAGCAACTTGGTCCATATCTAAACCGGAGATAGCTGCGACATCTAGGCCATCTTGATAGGTGTATTGTTTGAAACTGGGATCCAGAGACAGCCAGGTATCGGCATTTTTGTTTTTCGCACCTTTTGAGGGGAAAAAGTCTGTGGCGGCTTCAACCCAAATGTGCTCCATACGCATATGAGTGGTTTGTCCGGCGTGGACGACCGTACCGATGGGAATGCCAGCACTGGAGGCGTAGTTGCCTGCGGCTTCATAGGAGTCAAAACCACCTGCCCAGTTTTTGAATGATTCGATAGGAACATCAATGGTGCCGTGGACGTAACGTGCTGGGATTTT
>JALSUJ010000017.1 GCA_027071355.1 Gammaproteobacteria bacterium
TTTATAAATCTTATCTCCTAAGCCTGGTGTTTCCCGACTATCCAGCACCTTCATACTAGTCATAATTTGCTTTGATGGCAAATAACCGTATAGCAGCTGAATGGTATCCTGAAAACCCGGCCCTTTACCCTGTATGGCATAGCCAATAAATTTTCCCTGTTGGTCATAGCCCGCAAACAGCATATTATCATCCATACCATCAGCCTGAATGACGGCCAGTTTATTATCAATAAAGAGCAGTTTCTGCATATGTTTAACACCGGGCAATACCTCAAACACGGCTTCACGCAGTTCACGTGCCTTGTTTTCCTTAATGGTATCAAAGGTCAACAGATAGATTGCAATAATAATAAATCCGGATATAAAACCAGCTACGGCCATTGAAATTATCAGCTTACGACTGCCTGGTTCCTGATTGGCCAAGGGCTTTTTATTTGATGATGTATTCATAATTTTAATGCTTTCGACCAAATATTGCAGGTTGTGTATAACGATCGATAAGTGGGGTTGCGGCATTCATTAATAGTACCGCATATAGCACACCTTCCGGTAAACCACCGTAGAGGCGTATTAAAACCACCAGAAAACCAACTCCAGCACCAAAAATCCAGCAACCTCTGGGAGTTAAAGGGGATGTTACCGGATCTGTGGCCATAAAAAAGGCCCCCAGTAGTAAACCACCGGAAAACAGTGTCGTCAGTGGCGAAGACACAGGCTGATCAGCAGTCAGAAACACTATTAAGGAAAACAGACCGGCAGTAACAAAAATAGCCACGGGAATTCGCCAGTCTATACTTCTTCTAAGCAGTAAATACATACCTCCTAACAACAGCAGCAAACCGCTGGTTTCACCAATCGAGCCGGCGGTATTACCAGTAAACAAGGACCATAAAGCCGTTGCCTGATGTTGAAATTTCATTAAACCCAGAGGGGTTGCTGAACTGACTGCATCTACCCCGCCCTGCATAAAGGGAATGGCAAATACCGAAGAATGCACCTGAAAAAAATCTCCAGGCCCACCAGCGGCTCCCCAGGTAGTCATGGCAATAGGAAAGGTTCCCAGTAAAAAAGCACGTCCCAGTAATGCCGGGTTAAATAAATTACTACCAAGCCCACCCCAGATCACCTTACCCAGACCAATACTCACTATGCCGCCCAGAAAAGCCATCCATAAAGGTAAGCCTGGAGGCAATGTCAGTCCAAGCAACAAACCGGTTAAACCGGCACTGGTATCACTGATAGCAAAACGACGTTTGTCTTTAGGAGTAAACAGCCATTCTGTCAGGACTGCACCGGTAATGGCCGTGAGCAGGATCAGCAGTGCTCCCAGACCAAAATACCATAATGCAGCAGCAGTAGCCGGCAGTATAGCAATCCAGACCTCCTTCATAGCCGCAGGTGTAGTCAGGTTCTGACGCAATAAGGGGGCTGATTGTACTAATAATTTCGGGTCTTTATTTTTCATTCTCTAATATCAAATAACAGTTTAATAGCTAAACCTTAGCCGGTTTTTTATTTCTGAGATTATCCTTGGCGGTACGGATTAACTGCACAATTGGAATATTTGACGGACAGGCATAGGTACAGGCACCACACTCCACACAATCCATAACCTGATATTTTTCCTGCATGTCATCAAATAAACGAGCCTTACCCAATAAGGCCAGCCGGGATGGATTGAGAAAATAGGGGCAGGCTTCCAGACAGCGGGCACAGCGAATACAGGGGTATTCTGGTGGTCTGGCGGTTTCTTTATGAGTAAAGGCCAGAATACCGGAAGTCCCTTTTAATACCGGAGCATCCAGGTCAGCAATAGGCATGCCCATCATCGGCCCGCCCATAATGACTTCACGGGTATGCTTTTTTAAGCCCCCGGCAAAATCCAGTACATCTCTGATCGGGGTACCAATAGGGACCACCAGATTTGCCGGCTGCTCCACACCCGGCCCCGACAAAGTAACAATACGTTCAATCAGGGGCATCCCCTGATCAAAATAATCAGCCAGTGCAACAATTGTCCCTACATTATTGACTGCAATACCAATATCTCTGGGTAACTGCCCTGCCGGCAGGTCTTTATTATATATACTTTTAATCAGCATTTTTTCTGCGCCCTGAGGATATTTGACTTCCAGAGGGACCACATCAATCGGCATTTCAGGATTAATATATTGACGTAACTGAGCTATAGATTCGGGTTTATTTTCCTCAACGCCAATGGCAACCCGCTGCGCCCCAAGCTGCTGACGAAGAATTTCACAACCCCGGATAACCGCCTCAGGCCGTTCAACCATTAAGCGGTGATCATTAGTTAAAAAGGGTTCACACTCGGCACCATTGACCAGCAAATCCGTTATTTCCTGCTCATCTGGAATAGAGTACTTAACATGACTGGGAAAAGCCGCGCCTCCCATACCCACAATGCCGGACATTTGTACTGCGTCTATAAACTGTTCCCGAGTCATTTGCTCCGCTGCTAAACGATTGGCCTCACCATAAGCGGTTACCGGATCAATAAACTGCTGTGTCGAATAAGGATCGGCTGCAATTTCAATCGCCGCCTTAAAGGAACCGTCAACATAACGGTGCATACCAATATCCACCACTTTACCACTGACAGGACTGTGCAGAGCGGTCGATATAAAACCATTGGGTTTTGCAATCAACTGGCCGCGATAGACGCTATCACCGACTGCAACCACCGCCTGTGCCGGTACACCAATGTGCTGGCCGAGCGGCATCACATAACGGCTGACAAAAGGTACCCGTTGTATTGGCAGGTCTTCCGTCTGTTCTTTATGATGCGGGGGATGAACACCGTGCGCAAAACTCTGACCAAAGGAAAACAGACTCAGCATGACTTAAGATTCCGGTTCATAGACTTTATCAGGCATCCAGTAATGCTTTCAGGTGCAGTCCCATTTCCGCCGGGGAAGGAGAGACAACTACACCGGCCGCTTCAAGACTGGCTATTTTCTCTGCAGCAGTCCCCTTGCCGCCAGAAATTATGGCACCGGCATGACCCATACGTCTTCCAGGCGGTGCAGTCATACCGGCAATATAGGCAACCACAGGCTTACTGACATTTGACTGAATAAATTCTGCCGCCTCTTCCTCCTTAGTACCGCCAATTTCACCAACCATAATAATAGCCTGAGTATTATCATCCTGTTCAAAGAGCTTCAGACAGTCTATAAAATTCATACCATGAATGGGATCACCACCAATGCCGACACAGGTACTTTGCCCCAGTCCCTGAGTAGTCGTCTGACGTACCGCTTCATAGGTCAGCGTGCCGGAACGGGAAATAATACCGACATTACCCGGCTGGTGAATTTCACCGGGCATAATACCAATTTTACATTCGCCGGGCGTGATCACGCCCGGGCAGTTTGGTCCGACTAACCAGGGCGCATCATCGCCCATCTGGCGATGCAGTGCCTTTACCTGAATCATATCCTGGACCGGAATACCTTCAGTAATACAGACTATGGTTTTAATACCGGCATCCGTGGCTTCCAGAATCGCATCGGCAGCAAACGCAGCAGGCACATAGATCATTGTGGCATCGGCAGCGGTTTCTATTACCGCATCACGCACAGTATTAAAAACCGGTTTGTCCAGATGGCTTTGACCGCCTTTACCCGGAGTCACTCCGCCTACCAGCTGAGTACCGTATTCAATAGCCTGCTGTGCGTGATAAGTACCCTGCTTACCGGTAAAGCCCTGAACAATTACTTTTGTGTCTTTATTAATTAATATACTCATACTATCCCCTGCCCTCAGGCTATTACAGAAGCCACAGCTTTTCTGGCCGCTTCAGTCAGTTCACTGGCAGTTTCAATATTCAGACCGCTTTGTGCCAGAATATCCAGCCCTTTCTGGGCATTAGTACCTTCCAGTCTCACTACAACCGGAATAGTAACGCCCACTTCCTTAACGGCCTGAATAATTCCTTCTGCAATCAGATCGCAACGTACGATACCACCAAAAATATTAACCAGAATGGCTTTTACTTTCTGTTCACTTAATATCAGCTTAAAGGCTTCGGCTACCCGTTCAGCCGTTGTTCCGCCACCCACATCCAGAAAGTTGGCAGGCTCACCGCCCTGTAATTTAATAATATCCATAGTCGCCATTGCAAGACCCGCCCCATTAACCATACAGCCGATATTACCATCCAGGGTAATATAATTTAAGTCATGCTGGGCGGCTTTGGTTTCTTTTTCATCTTCCTGAGACGGATCACGCATTTCCAGCAGATCAGGACGACGATACAGGGCGTTATCATCAATATTAATTTTGGCATCCAGTGCCAGGATATTGTTTTCTCTGGTCACAACCAGAGGATTGATTTCCACCAGCGACAGATCTTTATGGGTAAACAGACTATATAAACCCAGCATAATACGGGTCAGGGCTGCAATCTGTGCCCCTTCCAGTCCCAGAGCAAAGGCGACCTGACGACACTGGTAAGCCTGCAGTCCCACACAGGGATTGGTATGAATAGTAATAATTTTTTCCGGTGTTTTTTCAGCCACCTCTTCAATATTCATGCCGCCTTCAGTAGAAGCCATAAAGGTCACAGATTCACTGCCTCTGTCCACCAGAGCACCCAGATAAAGTTCCCGCTTAATATCCAGTGTCTGTTCAATTAACAGGCGATTAACCGGCAGTTCTTTACCATGAGTCTGGGGAGTCGCCAGACCTTTACCCAATAGCGCTTCACTGATTTCCATCAGTTCTTCAATGCTTTTAACCAGCTTAACACCACCGGCCTTACCCCGCGCACCAGCATGAATCTGTGCTTTCACCACCCAGGCATCACCGCCCAGATTCTGCGCAGCACTGCGGGCATCTTCAGGACTGTCAACTGGCACACTCTTGGGCACCGGAATTCCAAAGCCTGTAAACAGACTTTTTGCCTGATATTCATGTAAATTCATATAACATTCCTTAACAAATTAACTATAATTTCCCCGGATCAAAGCCCGCAAGATTTAATAACTGGTTGCGTATTTTAGTATGTGTCTGTTGTTCATAAGCCGCATTTATCTGGGCAATTTTAGTCTCATATTCTGCGTGCAAGGCATCCAGTTCCTGCTGATGCTCCGTATTCAGACGTTCAGCCACGCATTTTTCCACATAATCAGTAAAAGGTGTTTCTATTCCGGCCAGTTCAAGCAAGGTCTGCCATTGCTGCTGCTGACGCAGGATCCAGTGTGCAAAATCTTTACTGATTTCCAGCTTCTGTGGCTCGGACAGTTCATCTGTCTGGTAAAGATAAAACGGTGTTTTTGTTAATTGCTCTTCAGACGACAGCTTTAACCAGTCATTTAATTCAACGGGTAAAGTCGCACTGGCCGGCAGAGGCCTGATATGAGCTTTAAAGCGCTGTTCATTAATCGCCCATAGAACAGGGCTAATAAGCCCTTCATCATCAACATTAGCCTCCAGATTAATGCGGCTGCCAAAGACCCCTTCAAGCTGCGGATTGTATCGAAAAAGTGGATAGATTCTGGATTTTAATGCCCGTTGTGCCTGAGCCAGTGTCTGTTCCGGCTTAAAGCCATGACGTCTGGGGCTGGGCGTATAAACACATAACAATCCCGGCCCCCGGCACTGTAACAACTCATGTACAGAGGTCTGTAAATGGCTATTATCTGCAATAGACGTCTGAGCCACATAAGCCTGCCTCTGAGACATGGCCATCATTGCCAGAGAGGAACGGGCATCAGCATGGGCATTGAGTTTTAATTCAGACAGGCCTTCACTTAGCAGTCCGCCATCCTGCTCATTGAAAATAACGATTTTAACAGGATAATAACTGTTTAATAATAAGGCAATCTGAGAAAAACCGTGATTAGCCAGTATATCATCACCACCAACCAGCAATAGCGGCGGACACAATTTTTGTTCATCCGCTGTTAAATCCTGCCACTGAAGCTGCTTCAGGTGGCGGGTATTTTTGGCATAACGACTGTCAACAAAGGCTCTTGCCTGACGCATTAAACTAACGGCCTGAAGCACATCATTAACCTGACCGTTAACCAGTCCTGCCGCAAGTGCAGCGCTTTCTCCACTTACATCAATATTAACCGGCACATGAAAAGGATTATTTGGAAAACCACCTGCCCAGCTGGCAATAGATTCAGAGGTAATACACAGACTGTAGCGGGAACGTCCCAGACCATAGCCCCCCTCAGTCAGTTTCCAGATTAACTCATTAAGCTCAATAACCAGATTGACCAGTTGACGTATTCTAGTTGCATCAACCGCCGTATCACTACTTCCTGGTGAGCTACCGTCCAGTAATTCATTTAAATCAATCTGACGTGTTTTGACATCAGAAAGACGGACTGATAATTGTTCCAGATTATCTGTCGGCAGTGCTTCGGAAAGACTGCTGTTAATTTCCTGTTTTAATTCATCTCGATAACGTTCTAATTCAGCGACAAACTGATATAACAATGGCTGTTGATGATATTCTGTGGCCGCCAGTATCTGCCGTAAGGCAATTTTATCCCCTGCACCGGGTTCAGCCAGATCACCACCGGATAATGAGAAGGCATTATGACGGGATAACATTAATGCCGCCGAAGATGCGAAATCGCCTTTTAGCAGATGTTCAATAGTTTCTGAAGACGTGTCAGGGGTTTGCTGCCATATCTGCCATTGTTTTTTATACAGCGACAGATTAACTTCACTGCTGTTTGATAATGCCGCTGCTTCGTTATTCTCGCTGCACAGCTCAACACACAAACCACAGCCTTTGCAGGTATCGGGATTAATCACCAGTGAAAAGAATTCACCGCTGTCATTTTGCTGTTTTTCCCGGGCATAAAAAAATTGTTCGCTGACCACCAGCGGTAATTCAGCAATAGCCGGACTGGCTTTTTCAAAGTTTGCACTAATAGCCTGCAGTCTTTCTTCCGGCAAACCGGATTTTTCCCTTAACCAGATAAAAGCATCATCCATTAATTCACCAGCATGGGTGGGCATAATGTCATTATTGCGACATTGTCTGGCCATTCGTGCCGCCAGTTTGGAGGAGACCTGACGCAAAGCATCGGCACCAGTCATTTGAATACTGGTATCTATTAATGCTTTAGGATGTATCGCTACCGTTGCAATGGCACTGTCCGGGCAATTTGCCCAGCAGGCTCCACAAGCAGTACAGTTTCGGGCATCAAAATAAGGTACTCGTGAGTCATTAGCATAGACACGCTCCCGGTAACTATCCATAGTATTAAAGGTGGCGCTTAAGGGGGGTATGGTAGCCGTGCTTAAATAGGGATCTGCGCTAAGCTGATCCTGTTCACCTGACTGATGCAGGATACCGACCTGATCCCAGAATCGCGGTAAACTATCATAGCGCTCAGATGCCTGCCCAAAACGTTGTACCATATCAGGTACCGTATTTTCGTTTTCAGACAGATTATTTGCGGTTAGGGCTGTCCTGTCAGTATCAGCATATAGTTTTTGCAGCCAGAGCTGAAGATCAAACACAGCCAGTTCTGAAAATGAGTTATAAGTCGCCTTGAACAATTCAATTAATTGTTCCTGAGCCGACTCTTCCATATTGCCAATATGTAAAATATCTTTTCTGGCCTTAAATATTTTTCGACTTTTGACCTTGATGCGTTCCTGCCTGACTAACCGGGCAAACAACAGAGCCAGAGCCTGTTCCCAGTCACTAAAACGATCAGATACTGTTTCGGGATAATAAAGCGTTAGTTGTTTGTCATTGATCAGAGACAGGCATTCCTGGAAAAGATTCCTGGCTTTTAAAACCGCCTGTTCAGAAAGTGAACCGATTATAAAAAGACTGCCCTGAGCATTTATTTTCTGACAGGCGCTTTTTAAAGCCCGGACATCAGGTGATAACAGGATAGTATAATCCGTACCAGCCATATTGCCGGCCTGACAGGGAGCTTCTGCCTGAAAAACGCAGTCAACCGAACGTCCCGCCCATTGATACCATTGTTCACTAACGCCGGTTCGAACACTCTGTTTAGAAAGTTTATACAGCAGTGATGATAGTTCCATTGCATAGGCTATATCAGCCTCATTGCCCTGACCATAATCTATAGCAACACTAATATGGGCTGAAACCGGTTCAATCTGTTTTAAAGGTGCACGAATACCCAGAGCAGACATTTCAGGGTAATAGCGCTGCAGGGTATCCAGCATTACCTGACGTTTAGGATATTGCTGTGATGATCCGGCGGTAAAGGAAACCCCCAGATAACGCCCCTTAAAACTGTCCGGCTGAGCTTTAATATCCAGACAAAGCTGTTTTAAATCGGACAGATTAAGTGTCATGCCACCCAGGCCGTATATTACAGAATGCAGTTTAGCATTAAACCTGTCTGAGGATTTCTGCAATAAAGCCCGAAGCTCCCGCATTAAAGGACCATCATCTGCCAGAGGGACTTGCATACGTTCCAGTACAATTATCGGTTTATTAACCTGAGTAATGGTATTGAGCAAATCAGCTAACTGCTGGCTATTAAGAGGTCTGAGCACATGCAGACCAATAACTGCAATTTTAACTTTATCTGCGGATTTTTTCTGTTTATTAAAGATATCACTCAGAGTTCTTATCGTTTCTACGGCACTGCCCTGAGCAATAAAAACAAGGTCTGCTTTTTTCAGTCGATATTCCGACACGCTAGAATACCGACGGCCGCTCAAATAGGCAAACTTACTAAAAGCGTTACTCAGAATATCACTTAAATGAGCATCAAAATAAATTTTTCGGGCACTATCCCCCAGAGCGGCAATATCACTATTTTGTAAACTACCCTGTAATACCGGTTTATCCAGATCATGCCAGCGGGGAATACGGCATCTGTGTTCTGAAAACAGCTGTTTTTGTACCGCAGTCGGTGACTCAATTAAATCCTGAGCCTGACCAATAAACTGTTTAACCAGTTCTGCAGAAGGTAAACGCACATCCTGGACAGACAGCGCAGTTTCAGAACCATCCATTGCCACTATAACTGGCACTAAACTCTGTTCAGCAATGTGTCGTGCAATTAAGGTGTAATCAACAGCTTCCTGAATATTACTGGCAAACAATAGCGCACAACCACTGTCCATTGCCTGATGAACCGCATCATGACCAGCGCCGATACTATTGTTAATGCTGGAAAGCCGCTGGCTGACATGAATAACCAGAGGTAATTTTCGGGCCGCAGCATTTTGCAACAAGTCCTGACAGCCTGATAGATCGGCGGCATCCAGAAACACGGTACTGCGATGTCCGGACTGTGTCAGCCCCATTACCACAGCCAGAGCCGCACGGGCGGATTCAGCATCCTGTATACTCAGTCGCTGATTAAAAAAGTTGCTACTGACCCGCTGCTGTTCAGCCAGCCAGGCCAGAGCCGCACCCTGCTCCAGAAAACTGCTGCCCAGAACGGCGGTTTCCGTTATTCCGGCTTCAGTTACAGCAATAGCCGTGTGACCATCAAGCACCGTATCAATACCATCGGGCAACTGCCCTGCCAGTTCCGGGCTGCCAAATAACTGACGATAAAGCCGGATTGCTGTTTCAGTAAAATTTAACATAGTTTTTCTGCTTCACAGTCCTGTTTATTAATACTGGGCATAACGCTGACTTTGTTCAGAATGATCGGCAAACTGGTTGCCTTCAAGCCACTGAATAGCCTGAGTCGGGCAACGTGCAATGGCTTTTTTAGTTAATTTATCATCTGCAAAAAGACCCGAGTTATAATCAACCACAGGTAATTCATTTTCCATATGCATTAAACCGGGCGGTGCATCAGCCACACATTTCTCACAGCCGTCACAACCGGCACTGCATAAGGCAGATACAGCTTCACCTTCAAGCGGAATATTGCATTGTACAAACAGTTTTTCTGTCACCGGATGCAATTCAAACAGATTTTTAGGACAGATATCCACACAGTCAGAACAGGCCGTACAGTCGTTGACATCAACCACAGGCAGACCATTGTCATTCATATGAATAACATCAAAGGTACAGGCCACCTCACAGTCACCCAGTCCTAAACAGCCCCAGGAACAGCCCTTACCACCACCGGAAATTACCGCAGCAGCCCGGCAGCTTTCAAAGCCCCGATATTCCGCAATTTGAAAAGCCTGTCCCTTGCCGCCGGCACATTTAAGTCGGGCAACAATTTTCTCCTGTTCACCGGCATCAACGCCAAGAAATTCAGACAGGTTATCAATCTCATCTTCAGATGCCACTGTACAACCGCTGGGATTCATTTCTCCGGAGACCAGTTTAATAGCAAACGGTAAACAGCCAGGCTCACCACAGGCACCGCAATTGGTACCCGGCAACAGCTCTTCCGTTTCAGAAATACGCGGATCTTCTTCAACTTTCAGATAATGATAGGCAATCGCAAGAATGACCCCAAAGAGTAAACCCAGGCTGGTCATAATAACCGGTGCAGTTAAAAAATCGGTCCAATTCATAACTGGTTAAAAGGCTCTGCACGTTGCATCAGATCATCAAGATTGGATTCATTTTTATCCCATGGCTTACCGGGATGAATACATTTTGAAGGGCATACTTCAGCTGCTTCCACCATTTGCAGATAAGTGCCGGCACTTAAATCAGCAATAACAGCCTGATTGGTGTCATTATAAACGAACATTAATGGATTCATGTCGGTACAGTCATTACAGGTCGTACATAAGGGGGTATCAATCCACGGCTCATCAAAACTCATGCCCTCATCTTCTTCCTGAGCAACTTCTTCAGCGGGTTCTGCACTATTCACTTCTTCAGCTACTTCAGTAGGACTGGTCGCTGTGGCAGCAGGAGCTGCTGAAACAGCAAAACCTGCAGATGCAGTGGACGTTAAATCCAGTCCCAGTAATATATCTGTCAGACGACTCATCACCTGAGCCGCTGTTTCTGTTTTAACCCGTTCCAGTTCCGCTTCATATTCGACTTTTGCCTGTGCCAGCTGTTCTGAGATCTGCTGCTCTGCTTCAGATTTGATGCGTTGTTCGGCCTGCTCTATATATCGACTGCGTACACCGGCCATTTCCTGCAGAGAATGCCAGAAATTAAGGCGGTCTCTGCAGGCATGGATCAGAGCGCGAGTAATAGCCAGCATTCTAAGCTGGTTGTTCTGATCGACTGTCCAGATAAAGGGTACAAAATTTTCTGCCTGTTGTGACGGCATGGCAAGATAGTCTGATACTAAAATTAAATCATCCGATTCACATTCTGCCGGGATTAAAGCAAAATGCTGATGCAACCGGGGAATTAACAGCGAATAATCAGCAAAAGTAAAATCCAGATCCAGCTCACTAACATCCCCGCCTTCATTAATATAGGCAAACTTATGAGAGGGCCAGTCCTTGTCAGGCTGAGGATTACCTTCAAAGTCCATTCGATCAGCAGCTGAATCACCAGCGCCCGGATTGACTGCAAAAAATGGATGTGCACGACCTTCCAGTGCTGCACCGGCCACCAGCCAGGCATTGAGTCCCATATCCTGCCCAGTTTCACGCAAACCAACATTGATTAAATGTAAGCTGGTCCGGGTAGCATTGAGGGCCATATCAAAATGGTTTAAAAGATGTTGATGACGGGCGGCAGATGACTGGGTCACCACTGCCTGACGATGACTGATCCCAATATAGCCCAGTTCCGTTCGGTAACTCTGAAAAGGATCTTCATTATCTGTTGCACCAGGATTATTATGTGCCTGCACCCGTACAAAGATATTAACCGGACGACCGGAATTAAGCAGACGGGAAAAAGATACCATACTTTCGCCTGCCAGACGATTAGCCCCTTCCAGCACAATAACTGAAGGAACCAGTATTAACTCATCCGGGGAAAATGTTTCCCAGTTAAAATTGTTAAACCAGGGATCATGAATATCTTCATCATACAGATTTTTAAGCTCCAGTCTGGCAATTCGGGCTGCAGCAAATACTTTAGCCAGTTCCTGTGCCTCCTGATCAAAAATATCCGTAGCCTTACTACAGGGATCATCATCATTGATACTGGTAAAGCAAGAAGATTGATCCAGCCATTGTGAGTTATCCAGAGTCTTTGCTGAATGTACTATATGAACAAGCGTTTCTTTTTCCTTAAAATCTTTTAAAGTGTTGAGCGCATTTTCAATTCGCTGACGTCGAACATCGCTCATCGCTACCGTGCCATGAGAATGCCTGACAATTTTAGATAAGGATTCGGTATTAAAAAATTTATTTGAAGCAAGATTTGAATCTAACGCTGCAGATGAACTAGCTTCTTCACGCTTACTATCATCTACATCAAGCAGATTTTTCAGTTCCTTAATATATTGCTCGGTTTCTTCCTTAAATAAAGAAATACGCGGTATAACCTTATTACGGATCAAATGCATTAACAGGTGTAACGCAGGAAAACGCCCATAACCCAGTATTAATCCTTCATCTGATATCTGTTCAAGCAGCTGTTTGATATCGCTCTCTAAACGCAGCTGATTGTCAGTATCCAGATGCAGATGTTGAACCAGTTTTTCACAGGCTTTCTGAATCAGTGGTTTAATGGCTGACGGCCCTTCTATACTACGGGTGTCTTCTCTTAATTCACGCTCTATCCAGGGTAAATTGTCTCTTAGTACCCTGGCACTGTCCGCACCGGCAGCAAAAGCATCCACCCGTTCCAGTATAAAATCTGAAACCGGTTTAGCTATAGAGAGACTTAGACTATGGGAGGCATCAACCGGAGACAGATAAAGAGGATAGTCATAACGCAGGCTGGACGCATCCCGATAAGCAGCCAGTAGAGCCGGCAGGTAATTATCACTGACCGATTCAAGCTGTGCTGCAGCCTTTGGATTACCAAGATGGAAGTGACGCAGAAGATGCATAATTTTTTTAGAATTATCATTATCCTTAATCACTTCAGGTAGTTTTGGCAATGATTCTATTGTAGTATTTAAAGTCATTCTAAAAGTGCTGTATTTTATATTGCAAATTTATCAAAAGCAGCATTGACGGCTGCAATTTTTTCTTCATTGGTTTTACCAATGCCCTGACTGGATACATCTTCATAAACAATTGCATCCGTATTTTTATATAATAGTCCCAGTGGCAGATTTTCATCATCACGGGCATATTTCATGGCTGCTAACCAGTCAGAAGGATCATGTTCAACCACATTGGAATAAATGCGTTTAACATTATCGTCTATCTGAATACCGTCTTCATGTTCCAGTAATACAAACCGAGCCGGATTATCCTGTAGAGGCTTACAGAATGATTCAGAAAATACCGGACAACGCTGTAATATACGCACAAAACTGGTACCACGATGCTCATGAGCAGCCTTAATGGTTTCGTATAATAAAGGCGGATTCCAGTCCACCACCTGAGCAACAAATGAAACGTTAGTAACCCCCAGTGTAATAGTTAACGGATTTATGGGCGGCATAGGTGCGCCTGTTGGATGAGTATTAGTTCTTGTTCCAGCAGGTGTGGTAGGTGATGTCTGTTTTTTGGTCAAACCATAAATAGCATTATCAAATACCAGTACCACCATATCCATATTCAGACGTAGTGAATGCAGCCAGGGACCGGCACCAATAGAGAAACAGTCTCCATCACCGGTAGCTACCCAGACATCCAGATCCGGACGACGGGATTTTACCCCATTGGCCAGCGGCAGTGCCCGACCATGTAAACCATGTAAACCATAGGTACCCATATAGTGAGGCAGACGGCTGGAACAGCCAATGCCAGATACTGCCACGCTTTTTTCCGGGGCTACCTGTGCATCTCTCAGTACCCGATGTACGGTATTGAGTACTGCAAAGTCCCCACAACCGGAACACCAACGGGCTTCCCCACCAGCATAATCACCCAGGGTAAAATAACGTTCAAAAACTTCTAAAGACCAATCTGCTTTCAGACCAAACATAATGACTCCTTATTGATTAACAGCGTCAAGACGCCTGGTAAGTTCAGTAACCAGCATACCCGGTTGTAGAGGATGCCCATAAACAACAGACCAGCAGTCAATATCAATAGCAAATTGTGCCCGTAACACATTGGCCAGTTGTGCATAACGTCTGTTTTCAGCTGTGATCAATGGTGCATTAAGATCATCACTATAATTAATCTCAACGGTCATTACCTTCTTGAACTTACTAAAGATTTCTTTTAATCCCGGCTCCAGTGGCGACATGAAACGTAAATGAAGCGAGGCAATCTTAAGTCCTTCAGAACGCATAATTCCCACCGCTTCTTCAATTGCACCAATAGTGGAACCCCAGCCTACTACCAGTAAATCACCATCATCATCACCATTAACCAGCGGAGGCTTCAGAGTACTTTGCAGGGCCGCCAGCTTACGGCTGCGAAATTCCGCACTGAGCTGGTTAGTATCTGAATCATAAGCCACTTTACTATGATTGGTATGAGACAGTCCCGTTAAAACATACATACCATCAGGCTGCCCAGGAATGGGTCTCTGTGACAAACCGGTGGTTTCATCCCAGTCATAGGCTGGAATATTTTTATCCCATGGCGATTGATCCACCGGATCAGATAGCCATTCTTCCTGAATTTCAGGACGAGCCCAGGGCTGTACACCTGTTGCCAGATTGGTATCTGTAAGTAAAATCACCGGTGTTCTAAATTCTTCAGCCAGTTTACGGGCTGTAATAGCAAATTCAAAACATTCAGGAATGGTTGCTGCAGCAATAACAATTTTAGGTGCATCACCCGGCTCACCATATAAAGAAGACAATAAATCTGCCTGTTCAACTTTTGTCGGCAGCCCTGTTGACGGTCCGCCGCGCTGAACATCCACAATAACCAGGGGTATTTCCCCCATAGCAGCCAGGCCAATCATTTCTGTTTTAAGGGCCATACCGGGACCGGAGCTAATAGTACAGGCTGTTTTACCTGCATAAGAAGCACCAATGGCAAAACCAATAGCAGCAATTTCGTCTTCTGCCTGATGTACAAAACCACCTACACCATTATAAACATCTGCAATAAAATGAGACGCTGAGGTAGCTGGTGTTATAGGATACATTGATACCAGCTCCATACCTGCAGCCATAACACCCAATCCTAAAGCAGTATTGCCATTAGTAACCACCATATGATGCTTACTGTCCAGCGCACCTTCATAAGGGGGTATATCAAAAAAGTATTGTGACAGATTAGCTCTGGCAAACTGATAACCGGAATTAAATAAATCCTGATTACTCTTAACCACTTTGTCACCCTTGCGGTGAAAAGCATTATAGATTTCATTTAGAGCAATATCTGTATCACGATTATAGATACGGCAGATCATACCCAGAACAAACATATTTTTACCACGACGAGCATTGCTGACGATCTTCAGACATTCCTCTTCCATTGGCAGTTCATGAACAATCAGGCCATGTTTACGAAATTCCTCTACCGCTTTAGCATAATCTTCACGAATTTTTTCCTGCGGATCGGTTGCCCATTTATTTTCCAGCAGGACAATAGTCCCTTCTTTATAGGCACCATTGGCAATACGGGCATATAAAACCTGTTCATTAAATCCAACTACCAGATCTGCTTCATCACCCATATTAGTCATGATTTTAGAACCAAATCGAATACGGTTACCACTACCACCAGCGGGTGTTCTGGCCGGCGGCTGAATTTCAGCGGGAATAATTTCAACGGTCCAGATACCGTTGCCCATTTTGCCACCAATTACCCCGAAAGTCTGGCCGCATTTCTGTGCACCCTCTCCGGAGTCACTGACAATCTCAACAATATGTTCTTCAATCTGCTGAGGTTTTTGTACTTCATCATTCATCTTATCAGATTCCTGCATCTTAAATTTTGCTGAATTTCAATAACACTATAATTCAACGTTCTATTATTAAATATTTAATAT
>JALSUJ010000018.1 GCA_027071355.1 Gammaproteobacteria bacterium
GAAGATAAAGATGTTAAGCAAAGTCTGTATAAAAACATCGAGCCGCAAATGAAAGACGGCGCCATTCTGGCCACCAATACCTCCAGCATTCCACTGGAGGAACTGGCCAGCTGCCTGCAAAACCCCGGCCGTCTGGTGGGCATTCATTTCTTTAATCCGGTGGCCCTGATGCCACTGGTGGAAATTGTTCGCGGTGATAATACCGATGATACTGTGATAAAACAGGCGCTGGGCTTTGGCCGGCAGATCGACAAGCTGCCACTGGCCGTTAAAAGCTCACCGGGCTTTTTAGTCAATCGTATTTTAATGCCCTATCTTTTAGAAGCCGTGGAAATGGTTGGCGAGAATATTCCACCGGAAATGATTGATAAAGCTGCGCTGAATTTCGGCATGCCCATGGGGCCGATTGAACTGGCCGATACGGTCGGGCTGGATGTATGCCACTCAGTCGCCCATATTTTATCCGAGGCCATGGACATTGAGCTGCCGAAAAAAATGGACTTTATGATGGAGCAGAAAAAGCTGGGCAAAAAATCCGGCGAGGGCTTTTACAAATGGCAAAAGGGCAAACCGGTTAAAAACAAGGATGCCCATTATGGCAATCTGAAAGAACTGGAAGACCGATTGATTTTCAGATTGCTCAATGAAGCCATCGCCTGTTTGCGCGAGCAGGTAGTCGATGATAAAGAGCTGGTGGATGCAGGCATTATATTCGGCACCGGCTTTGCCCCGTTCCGCGGTGGACCTTTGCATCATATTGAATCAGAAGGTGTGCAGTTAATGCTGGATCGTCTAAATCAACTGCATCAAACCTATGGTGATCGTTTCCAGCCGGATAGCGGCTGGCAGCAATTTGATTAAATAAAGGAACCACTATGCGCCTGCCCTCCCAGTTGTGGCGAACCTATATTTTTATCTGTTGCATTTCCATGCTGACAGCGGGTTTGATGGTGTATTTTAAATGGCAGAATGTACTCAGCGAAACCTTTACTGAATTACAGTATGCCAACTCACTGGTTTTTTCTTCCAGCCAGGCCATGTTCAGCCAGAAAGAATCCCTGTTACGGATTATGGGCGAACGGCTACTTGAACTGGGCTCTTTAAAAAAACCCGATGAAGCACAAACGCTTATTGATCAATTACTATCCAGTAACCCGGAACTGGCCGGTTTTGGATTAGCCGATACCAGTGGCCAACTGATAC
>JALSUJ010000019.1 GCA_027071355.1 Gammaproteobacteria bacterium
GTATAATGCAATTAACCAGATCCATTTCAACCTTGTTCCAGTCATGATAATCCGGCTCTATCAGTTCTGCCCGGCTATCTTCTGTATAGGAGGAAGGTTCCCTGCTGAGCTGCTCATCCATTCGATTTATCACTATCCAGCCCGTTGCAGTATGAAAAATACCTTTGAGCCGGGTAAAGGATGGATTATTAGCCCAGTCCATTAACCGATGCTCATCAAAAATTATTTCCTGTTTAAAGATCCAGCCGCAGCCGTAATAATTATGGCCGTTGTTTTCAAAACGACGCCAGTCACTGGACATATTGTCTGAGGGCTGGGGTATGTCACATTGAGACTCTTTATCCTGGTCCCCATGATCATGGACGTGCAAATGATCAGATGTTATTTTATGGGCATTGGGAAAGGCTGTTCTGCGTTGCGGATTTCTTGGTAAATTCAGTAAATCAGCTGAAAACCGACCAAATTCTATACATTCATAATGGCTTTTTGGAATACTAAAGGATTGCACAAATTGTGCAAAATTGTTTCTGTCCTGTACACTGGTCTTATCACATTTACTGGCCAGCAGCACATCTGCTATATTTATCTGATCAATAAAAGTTTCATTTTCCAGATAACGTTTATCGGTTAGTTTTCCTGCTTCAACCAGACAGATAGTGGCCTTTAAATCCAGTACCTTAGCGTAAAATTCACCGGTTAAAGTATCCAGAACCTTTCGAGGATGTCCAACGCCAGTCGGTTCAATGAGAATACGCTCTGGATCAGCCTGTTTAATTAAAAGATTCAGGGCCATTTGCAAAGGCAGACCGGCAGCACAGCAGATACAGCCACCCGGCACCTCTTTAATAAAAGCACCCTCCTCTATGCCGTTTTGTTTTAATAAGACACCGTCGATACCGACATCACCAAATTCATTGACTAGCACCGCCCAATGACTGTTTTTCGGCCTGGATTTCAACAATTCAAGAATTGCAGTGGTTTTACCACTGCCCAGAAAACCGGTTATAAGATTTGTAGGAATAGCATGAAAGTCTTTACTCATAAATAACATCCTGAAGGAGATTAATATCCGGCAGCAGACATTGCTGTGAAAAATCATTTTGTACTGAAGTTTGTGCAAAACTATCTGAAACAGGCATCAGTAATAAAAAACCCAGCATAACAACAAGGTGATAATTTATTTTTTTTAACATAAAGACC
>JALSUJ010000020.1 GCA_027071355.1 Gammaproteobacteria bacterium
TTATTTACCAATTTTTCTAATATTAATCCCTATCTGCTGCTAATTGCTTTAGTGACACTAATTACGGCTTTACTGTCAAAAAAATTAATGCCTAAATTGCCTAACTTATTAATAGGTATGATTTTATGCAGTGTGCTGGCTCTGTATTTAAAAAATTTCACCGATATTAAACTGGTGGGGGAAATTCCTGCTCATTTGCCCCCCTTGTCTCACCCCGAATTTTCCCTTGAGACCATTAAGCTATTAGCACCTCAGGCTTTTGCTGTTGCACTGTTAGGATTAATTGAAGCAGTATCCATCAGTCGAGCAGTGGCTACAAAATCCAATCAGCGAATAAATTCTAATCAGGAATTTATTGGTCAGGGTCTTTCAAATATGACCGGGAGTTTCTTTTCAAGTTATGCCGGTTCTGGCTCCTTTACCCGCTCTGGCATTAACTATGAAGCCGGTGCTAAAACACCCCTGTCGGCAATTTTTGCCGCTGTGTTTTTAATGATTATTGTATTGTTGATTGCCCCTCTTACCGCGTATTTACCCATTGCGGCCATGGGTGGGGTTATTCTTTTAGTCGCCTATAATTTAATTGATTTTAAACATATTAAACATACCCTTTCTTTTAGTACATCTGAATCCAGTATATTAATAACAACATTTCTGGCAACTTTGTTCCTGGAGCTGGAATTTGCTATTTATTTAGGTGTTATATTATCTCTGGTTCTGTTTCTGGCTAAAACCTCTACCCCCAGAATTCCGACTCTTGCTTTTGATGTGGGCCCGGAACATGATAAGCGGAAACTGGTTAATATTAATCAGAGACCGGTTAAACAATGTCCGCAGGTAAAAATTATTCGTATTGATATGTCTATTTATTTTGGTTCGGTCAATCATATTCAAAATCGTATTGCCAATATTGTTGAGCATGAACGCATTTATCATATTCTTATTGTCGCTACAGGTATTAACTTTATTGATCTAGCCGGTGCTGAAGCGATGATTGCAGAAAACAATAGCTTGAAAAAAGACGGCGGCGGTTTGTATTTTGTGGGCTTAAAGTCTTCGGTCTATGAATTTGCAGCACGCTCCGGATTTATTAAACATATTGGTAATAGACACTTTTTTGACACCAAACCCCAGGCAATAAAATATATTTATCAAAAGCTGGATAAGGATGTCTGTGCTAAGTGTAATGCCTTAATTTTTAAGGAATGTTTGTAAAGCTATTTTACATCTTCCAGGAACCTGCCTGAGAATAGAAAGCTTACTGCGGAAAAGCTAGTTGATGCATAATGTAACGTAGGGTATTATTAAAAGATTTTATGCTATTGACAGTCTGATAGTGTCATTCTTTTTAATTTCTAACCCGTGAAGCATACATAATGACTTTGTTAAAACACATTAAACTCCCCCTGCTTTTTGCCTTCCTATTTATACCCTTAAAGCTGTTTGCAATGGAAACCGGTGCTGTGCACGAGCCCATGGTTCTGACTAGCAGTCCTATTGGATATATTGCACTGATATTGTTTTCGATTGCTTATCTGTTTGTAATGGCGGAAGAATATACCCATTTACGTAAATCCAAGCCCGTTATTCTGGCTGCAGGTATTATCTGGGCCATGATTGGCTGGGTCTATATGAATCATGGTATGTCGGAACTGGCAGAGCACGCGGTACGGCATAATCTGCTGGAATATGCAGAACTCATGTTGTTTCTATTAGTGGCCATGACCTATATTAATGGTATGGAAGAGCGCCGGGTTTTTGATGCTCTACGTTCCTGGTTGATCCGTAAGGGCTTTTCTTTTCGTCAGCTGTTCTGGATGACCGGCACTCTGGCCTTCTTTATTTCACCTGTTGCTGATAACCTGACAACTGCGTTATTAATGTGTGCGGTGGTTCTGGCTGTGGGCGGCAGTAATACCCGTTTTGTCACGCTTGCCTGTATTAATATTGTTGTTGGTGCCAATGCCGGTGGTGCCTTCAGTCCATTTGGTGACATTACTACCCTGATGGTATGGCAAAAAGGGATGGTGCCTTTCTGGGGCTTCTTTGCTCTGTTTATTCCTGCGGTGGTAAATTTTGTGGTACCTGCTGCGATTATGCATTTTGCAATACCTGATGAAATGCCTACTGCATCGGGTGAAGTTATTGCTATGAAGCGTGGTGCCAGGCGTATTATTTTCCTGTTTCTGGCCACCATTGTAACGGCAGTTAGTTTCCATAATTTCCTGGGATTGCCGCCAGTGATTGGTATGTTAACTGGATTAAGTTATCTGCAGTTTCTTGGATATTATCTTAAGAAAACCAAATATAAATGCTCTGAAAGCAGTAATGAGGTTAAAGATACTGTTGGTGAAATTGTGGCTTTTGATGTCTTCAAACCAGTTGCTAAGGCGGAGTGGGATACCCTGTTTTTCTTTTATGGTGTGGTTTTATGTGTCGGTGGTCTGGGCTTTTTAGGTTATCTGAGTATGCTTTCAGAACTGATGTACACTCAATGGGGGGCAACATCAGCTAATGTTTCAGTGGGTTTATTATCAGCTATTGTAGATAATATTCCAGTCATGTTTGCTGTACTGACCATGAATCCAGCTATGTCTGAAGGTCAATGGCTGCTGGTGACAATGACGGCAGGTGTAGGTGGTTCATTGCTGTCCATAGGCTCTGCAGCCGGGGTTGCACTGATGGGGCAGGCGCGTGGTAAATACACCTTCTTCGGTCATCTGAAGTGGACTCCGGCTATTGCTGCGGGTTATGTGGCCAGTATTGGCACACATATGTGGATAAATAGTGCTCTTTTTACCTAGGAGCCTGTCCGAGAATAGGCTCCTAGTGGGTGCTAAACTTATAAATACGGCTTCCCATGCTTTGCGTGGGGATCTTTTTTAAATAATTGAAGTAAAAATTATGTCTTCTCTAACCGACTCTGAACGAAACTTCCTTTCTGCTCAAATAAAAAAAGCAAAAACATACCAGATTTTCTGTTATCTGGATATTGCAGCGGTCATTGCTATTATCACTTATATGGTGATAACGGGACATGTGAACAGTATCAGAGTGGTTCTTGCCATTATTTTATTAATCAATGCCCGTAGTAATTTAAGGCAATATAAACTGGCGACAATATTAGGGGCGGTTGATCTTTCATCTATTAGCTGATTCGGGCAAAATTCACTGTTATCCTTCATTTTATTGTATTTCGTTCACGTCCAGAATAAAATCTGCTACAAACCTATTTATTAAACTATAGAGTCTATATGTCAGAAACTATTTTCCAGGAAGATGGTGTTGAATCACTGCCTTTAAAAACCTTTACTGAACAGGCGTATCTGGATTATTCCATGTATGTGATTCTGGATCGCGCCTTACCTCATATTGCCGATGGTCTTAAACCCGTACAACGACGAATTATTTATGCCATGTCGGAACTGGGGCTTAAAGCGGCTTCAAAATATAAAAAATCTGCTCGCACGGTTGGTGATGTACTGGGTAAATACCATCCGCATGGAGATAGTGCCTGTTATGAGGCAATGGTCTTAATGGCTCAGCCCTTTACCTATCGTTATCCTCTGGTTGACGGACAGGGCAACTGGGGGTCAATGGATGATCCAAAATCCTTTGCAGCCATGCGCTATACCGAGTCCAGACTGTCCCTGTTTTCTGAAGTCCTGCTGGATGAACTGGGACAGGGCACTGTTGACTGGGAGCCGAATTTTGATGGGACAATGGATGAACCACGTCTTTTGCCGGCTCAGGTACCACATATTTTATTAAATGGTACCACCGGCATTGCCGTAGGTATGGCAACTGATATACCCTCGCATAATCTCAATGAAGTGATTGATGCCTGTATCCTGTTACTGGAGTCACCCAAATCCACCCTGAAAGAGATCTGTCAGAAAATTCAGGGGCCGGACTATCCCACTGAAGCAGAAATAATTACCCCCCGGGATGATATATTAAAAATGTATCAAACCGGTCATGGCTCAATACGAATGCGGGCAAAGTTTGACACAGAAGGCAGTGATGTGGTTATTACCGCTCTGCCGCATCAGACATCCGGCGGAAAGATCCTGGAACAGATTGCTGCTCAGATGCAGGCTAAGAAACTGCCGATGGTGTCGGATTTACGTGATGAGTCGGATCATGAGAATCCGACCCGTCTGGTTATTGTGCCGCGCTCAAACCGGGTAGATACCGAGCAGTTAGTACAGCACCTGTTTGCCACCACCGATCTGGAACGAACCTATCGCGTTAATATGAATATGATTGGTCTGGATGGCAGACCTCAGGTTAAAGATTTAAAAACCATACTGGAACAGTGGCTGAGTTATCGTTTTGAAACCGTTCGTAGGCGTTTACAATATCGTCTGGATAAGGTCAATGAACGTCTGCATTTGCTGGATGGCTTTTTAATTGCCTTTTTGAATATTGATGAAGTAATTCATATTATCCGTACTGAAGATAAACCCAAACCGGTGCTGATGGAACGCTTTAAGCTCAGTGATATTT
>JALSUJ010000021.1 GCA_027071355.1 Gammaproteobacteria bacterium
CCATAGCCCGCAGAACCAATACTGCCATGAACATCATGCTCAGCACCGACTAATTTACCTTTTTTATTCTTAGTTTGTTCATCCTTACTACGGTCATACACAGTATTTCCCTCTTTAATCGTCATAACAACATCATTATCCTTAATATCAGAAACAGCCTGTTTTAACGGATTTTTATCAATAATAACAAAGTCAGCTAACATACCCACTTTGATTTTACCTTTGCGATTTTCCTCAAAAATCTGATAAGCAGGACCAGTGGTGAGTGCTTGTAATGCAGTATAAGCATCGACTCTCTGGTCGGGACCTAAAATTACACCTGATCGTGTCTCACGAGCCATCGCGGACCACATCATAAAGAATGGGTCCAGTGGTGTCACATTAAAGTCGGAATGGTTGGAAATAATCAGACCAGCTTCTTTGGCTGCCTTCATAGGACTGATAAAAAATGCTGCTTCTTTACCAATATTTTTGATATGAACATCACCCCAGAAAAAAGTATGCAAGGTAAAATAAGAGGGTAGTAGACCTAACTCAACATATTTAGGTAAATGCTCAGGACGTTGAAATTGTGAATGCACAATCAATGTACGACGATCATCTTTTGCTGTAATACCTGCACGCTCAACTGTTTTGATCATCATATCAATAGCAGCATCGCCATTGGTATGAATTTGTATTGGGATATGATTACCAAACAATTTTTTTGTTAAACCATCGAGCTGTTCCTGAGTAATAGAAGCATTGCCTTTCCAGTTTTTTTCACCTGCAGGGCCACCCGTTAAATAAGGTTTGGAAACCAGTGCTGTCTTGCCCTGTGGTGAACCATCCAAAGTAATTTTACAGGCCTGAATTTTAAATTTATCATGGTATTCACCAAATTTATATTTTGGCTTATTTAGCCACTTATCTATTTCAGAAAAAGAAGGTAAAGCAACGATGTCAATAAAGTTTTTACCCTGTGCAGCTGCTTTTAGTAAAAAGTTCAAATCTTTAAAGTGAGTAAAACCTTCAATAGCCTGAGTATAACCTTCACTGGTATACATCATTTGGGCAGGTTTCATTAACTCAAGCATTTCTTCATCAGTTGGTTGTGGTAACTTTTCCATCACTGGAAGATAAGCCATTTCCATTAACAAACCGGCAGGCTCTGTACTTCCTGGCAGTCTTGCCACCACACCACCAGCAGGTGTTTGGG
>JALSUJ010000022.1 GCA_027071355.1 Gammaproteobacteria bacterium
GGCTATCCGCTGGAACAAATTCGGGAAATGCTGGCACAGGATAATCCCTGGTTAATGGACAATCTTATTGAGCTTTATGAACGAGTCCGTCGTTCAGATTTATCGGAACATTATTATATTATTGAACAAGAAAAACAGTATTTTCCAGCGATTGCCAAAAAAATAGCCAATGGCGAATTCTTTAAGGCTGGACTGAACCACTATAAGCAGCGCGAACAGGTACTGACTCAATACGCCCGCTATCATGAATACCCCCGACCCTGAAATAGACACAACCAATAGACAGAGATACGACTATGCCAAAGAAATATGGACCTGTTTTTTTATTACTTTTATCACTTATCTGTTCAATTAATCTTCAGGCACAAATAGTTACTGAAGACTCACAGGAACAGGCAGCCATTGAGGCTTTGTTAAAAAATGCTGAACTGGATTGGGAAGATATCTATTTTTTAGATAAAGTAATAACCAGCGGAAGTAAGGACGGGCATACTTTGGTACACCTTTTAGGTGATAAATCTGATATCTGGCGTATCAATCAAATTGATGACAGAACCATATATCTGAATGAAAAAGGCAAGGTTATTGCAATGGAGCTAAATAAGACCAAACTCAAAGACCTTACACTGATTAATAACTTTAAATCGCTGATACATTTTTCCTGCCGATGCCGAAAAATCAAGGACTTTAAACGCATTGAAAATCTGCCCCACCTTGAATCACTGGACTTACATCGTTCATCATTGACGAAGATTGGCACACTTAAGAATCTGCCTCATTTAAAGTTTCTGGACTTAGGTCGAAACCCCATTAGCAAACTTGAAAACCTGGAAAATCTGAAGAATTTAAAAAAATTAATACTTCGTTTTCAACGCATCGAAAAGCTTGAATGACTGGACAATCTGACTCAACTGGAAGAACTGCATTTAACCGGCAGTAGAATAAAAAAAATTGAAGGCCTGGACAGTTTAACATCTTTAGAAAAACTGGATTTAGGCATTAATGACATTACTAAAATTGAAGGTCTAGATAATCTTAAAAACCTTTATAAACTTATACTGGGTGATACTAAAATTCAGAAACTGGAAGGATTAGATAACTTAATCAACCTTGGCAATCTACAAATAGACAACACACCCATAAAATCCCTTAATAATTATGAAAAGTTAATCAATTTATCAACTGTATTTTTAATCAACACCCCTAATCTCTCAGAAAATGATATAAACAAAATTGCTAAATTTACCAAAAAAAATCGTATGAGAAGGTTAAATTCCAAATAAGAGATATAGGATAAATTTAGAGACTGATTTAGGGGACAGACCACGATTCTCTAGTCTTGATATCATCAGTGATCAGATTTTATTATAACCAAAACAGGGAAGATTCAAAATGCCAGGGAGGCCACGAATAGTAATTCCAGGTATGCCTCTTCATTACATTCAGCGTGGAAATAATCGCCAGACATGCCTCTATGCTGAGAATGATTATATGTTTTATCTCGAAAGGCCTGGGAGTAGCATTCTGGATTGATTGATAAAATCAGAAAAACGACTAATGGTAATTTTGCGCTGAGTAATGACCTTTCCCAGGCTCAGATTACAACCGCCATTGCTCGTAGAGTATTCCAGGGTTTGTCGGGTAGGCCAAAAGCATCATATTAAAATGTGGTCTGTCCCCGTTTTCCGTCTGTTTTCCAGTCACCCGTTTTCCAGTCCTTTTTTTTCAGTTCTAAATATGCTAGTTTCATATCTGAATTCCCTAAAGCCTCGATCCTAAAGGAAACCCAGTGAGTGAAATGGAACTAACTGATAGTAAAACAGACCCTATATTTCAAACTATTGGTCTAATTGGTAAATATGCCGATCCCAGTGTCGAGGATGCTTTGGTCAGTTTGCATGAATATTTTGAAAATATTGGTAGTAAAGTGCTGCTGGATGAAAGTACGGCTGCAGTGTTTTCCGATCATCAAATGCAATCAGTATCCAGAACTCAGCTGGGTGAATGCTGTGATTTAATTATTATTGTCGGTGGAGACGGTACTCTGCTCAGTGCAGCCCGCAGTCTGGTTGGCTTTGGTGTGCCACTGCTGGGAATTAATCTCGGGCATCTGGGATTTCTGGTGGATTTGTGTGCCATTGATGTGCATAAAGCGCTGGATGAAATTATGGCGGGTGAATTTACTGAAGAAAACCGCTTTTTAATTATCAGTGAAATTGAGCGTGATGGTGATTATTTCGGCGGTGGTAATGCCTTTAATGATGTGGTGATCCATAAATCTGATGTGGCCCGCATGATTGAAATTGAAACCTATATTGATGACCTTTTTATGCATTCCATGCATGCTGACGGACTGATCATTTCAACACCTACCGGTTCTACTGCCTACTCCCTGTCTGGTGGCGGTCCGATTTTATACCCTTCTCTTAATGTAATGGAACTGGTGCCTATCTGTCCGCATACTATGAGTAACCGGCCGGTGGTTGTTTCCGGCGAAAGTGAAATTGATATTGTGGTCAGTGATCGTTTTTCCACCCAGGCTCAGGTGACCTATGATGGTCAGATTAATTTTAATTTAATGCCCGGTGATCATGTTAAAATTATGCGTCATCCCAAACATATTACAATTTTACACCCTAAAACCTATGATTATTTTAAAATTCTGCGCACCAAACTGCGCTGGGGTGAAAAACTCAGGAACTAATCTTTTGTTAAGGATAAATCCCCAAAGCGGAACACCTTTATGCTGAACCACATTACCATTAAAAATCTGGCCGTTGTCGATTTTCTGGAACTTGAGCTGAACACCGGATTCAGTGTTCTCACAGGAGAAACCGGTGCCGGAAAATCCATTTTAATTGATGCTCTGGGGCTGGTTCTGGGTGATCGGGCAGAAGCCGCTGCGGTACGCTATGGTGCTGACAGAGCCGATATTACTGCAGACTTTGACTTACAGAATCCGCAAGTTACCCGCTGGCTTGAAGACAATGAACTGGATGATGCTGATAATCCCCCGGCCTGTCTGATCCGTCGAACTATTAATGCCAAAGGACGTTCCCGCGGTTTTGTAAATGGTCAGCCAGTACCTTTACAGGTGCTCAGGGAACTGGGCGAAAAGCTGGTTAATATTCATGGTCAGAATACTCATCAGGCCTTACTTAAAACTGATGAACAACGTCTGTTACTGGATAATTTTGCCGGTTGTAACAGCCAGCGAAAAGAATTGAATGAGTATTATCAGCAATGGAAGAAAAAATCCTCTGAATACCAGAAACTACAACAGGATACTTCTGAACGGGATGCCCGACTGGAACTATTACGCTTTCAGGTGCAGGAACTGGCTGATTTTGACCTGCAGAAAAATGAATTACTGCAGCTGGAAGATGAGCACAAACGCCTGAGTAATGCCAGTCGCCTGATTGAAACTTCCCGAGCCACTCATTATCAGTTAAGTGAAGAAGAAAACAGCATTACCAGCCGGATCAGTGTTAGTTTAAGCGATTTAACGACTCTGAGAGAACTGGATGAGAGTCTAGGCCCTGTTGTAGAACTGCTGAATGTTGCTTTGATCCAGATTGATGAAGCAGGTTCTGAATTACGTCATTATATTGATGATCTGGAGCTGGATCCTGAACGTCTGCACTGGCTGGATGAACGCATTGCCGGAATTTATGATCTGGCCAGAAAACACCATATTGAAGCCGATGAACTCTATGCACATATAGAAACTCTCAATGCCGAACTTCAGCAACTGGAAAATGCCGACAGTCATCTGGAAAACCTGGCCGAAGAAGTGAAAACCAGTCAGGCAGAATATTTTAAACTGGCAAAAAAACTCACTAAAGAGCGAAATAAAGCCAGCAGTTTACTGGCAGAACAGGTAATGTCCCATATTCATGAACTGGGCATGGAACATTGTGTGTTTGAAATACACCTGCAGAGCATAGAGTCCGATCAACCACAACAGCATGGTATGGAAATGATCGAGTTTTATGTTACAACCAATCCCGGCCAACCATTGCGAGCGTTATCAAAAGTCGTTTCCGGCGGAGAACTGTCCCGTATCAGCCTGGCCATACAGGTAGTGACGGCCCAGTTCAGCGATATACCCACGTTAATCTTTGATGAAGTAGATGTCGGTATTGGCGGGGGCATTGCAGAAATGGTGGGCGGCAAACTGCGCTTACTGGGCAGTAATTCCCAGGTACTATGTGTCACCCATCAGGCCCAGGTCGCCTCACAGGCACATACTCATTTTCATGTTAAAAAACAAATAGATACAGAAACTACAGCCACCCAAATTCAACTCCTCGAAAACAATCCGCGAATAGAAGAAATTTCACGTATGCTAGGAGGCGTTAAGATCACCGAACAGACAAGATCACATGCCAGGGAAATGCTGGAGAGCGTTAAGCGTTAAGCGTTAAGCGTTAAGCGTTAAGCGTTAAGCGTTAAGCGTTAAGCGTTAAGCGTTAAGCGTTAAGCGTTAAGCGTTAAGCGTTAAG
>JALSUJ010000023.1 GCA_027071355.1 Gammaproteobacteria bacterium
CTCCTGGAGGCATCCAATACATAGATGACTGGCCCGGAATAATTCGGTGCCACCTTGACGGCAGTATGAGTTTTGGAGGTAGTAGCCCCACCTATCAACAAAGGTATTTTTAGCCCTTCTCTTTCCATTTCACTTGCGAATAATGCCATTTCCTCCAAGGAAGGTGTGATCAATCCACTTAATCCTATAACATCTACATTGTGTTCTTTTGCCGCCTGTAATATTTTGTCCGCAGGTACCATCACACCAAGATCGATGATCTCATAATTATTACATCCAAGCACAACACCGACGATATTTTTACCAATATCATGCACATCACCTTTAACGGTTGCCAGCAGTATTTTCCCCCTTTCTTTTCCTCCGGTGGCTTTTTTTTCTTCTTCGATAAACGGGGTTAGATAAGCGACTGATTGTTTCATAACCCGAGCACTTTTCACGACCTGTGGCAGAAACATCTTACCCGCACCGAAGTAATCTCCTACGATATTCATACCATCCATTAAAGGGCCTTCAATGACCATTAGCGGACTTTTATATTTCGCGTGTGCATCCTTGGTATCCTCCACGATAAATTGCGTGATTCCCTTCACCAGAGCATGAGACAATCGCTCTTCAACCGTACCTTTTCTCCATTCCAAATTTTGCACCATAGCCTTGCCGCCGGTATCTTTTAGTTTTTCCGCCAAGGTAACCAAGCGATCCGTCGCATCTGCTCTTTTATTAAATAAAACATCCTCCACACTTTGTTTCAAATCCTTCGGAATATCCTCGTATATTTCCATCATTCCGGCATTCACAATCCCCATATCCATTCCCGCATCGACGGCATGATAAAGAAAAGCCGCATGCATGGCTTCCCGCACTTTATTATTACCACGGAAACTAAAGCTGATATTACTCACCCCTCCACTGATCTTCGCCAAGGGGCACTTTTCCTTGATCTGCCGAGTAGCTTCTATGAAGTTAATGGCATATTCATTATGCTCTTCAATACCCGTTGCGACAGCAAAAATATTTGGATCAAAAATAATATCCTGTGGTTTAAAGCCCACTTCTTGTATCAAAATATGATATGCTCGTACACAGATATCGACCTTCCGCTGTATGGTATCTGCCTGCCCATCTTCATCAAATGCCATCACGATAGCCGCAGCGCCGTATCTTTTCACCAATTTAGCATGCTCGATAAACTT
>JALSUJ010000024.1 GCA_027071355.1 Gammaproteobacteria bacterium
CAATTCCCAGCCCTGTTTTTTACAAAGATACTAAAGGCATCTATCAAAACTGTAATGATGCTTTTGCCAACCTGATACTGGGTATCCCCAAAGAGAAAATTATCAATAAAAGTCTGCTGGATTTGCCCGATGAAATACCGGCTGAGCTGGCACAAACCTATATGCAGGCCGATCAAAAACTTTTTGATCATCCCGGCAGACAGGAATACAAAGCCCAGGTAAATTGTGCTGATAAAACCATACGCACGTTTATGTTTTACAAGTCTACTCTGGAAGATGAAACGGGACAGGTTATTGGTCTGGTAGGGATCATGCTGGATATCAGCCTGCTTGAAGAACAAAACCAGCATCTGGAATTACTTTCACTAACCGATTCACTCACCGGTTTATTTAATCGTAGAAAATTTGATACAACTTTCTCACAATTATTATTGTCCACCAGCAGTAGTCAGTCACTACTAAATTTTGCTATTATAGATATAGATGATTTTAAAAAATACAATGATAAATACGGTCATGCAGAGGGTGATTTTATCTTAACATCTGCTGCCCGGATTATTCAGTCCCGACTACTCCGCTCCAGTGATTATGCCTTTCGCCTGGGCGGTGAAGAATTTGGTATCTTATTTTATTCCAATAATGAATCCGAGGCATTAAAACTGGCTGATAAGATAAGGCTGGATGTCAAAAATTTATACCCCCGGAAAAATACTCATAAACTTCAAAGCAATATTACCATTTCAATAGGGCTGGTCACTATTAAATCCCCTGGAAATGATTCTGATTATATCTTCCAGGAAGCCGATAAACTTCTATATCAGGCAAAAAATACGGGTAAGAATAAAATTGCCAGTCTGCTCATTTAATATCTATGTTTTGTAATTTTCTCTGTTTATGTGGCCATGTGATTAGATGATTTCTAATCATCTGTGGTAGAAAGATAAGCCATTATGGCCTGGATTTCTTCGGGTTCCATATCTTCAAACAAATCTTCGGCATATTCATGCCAGCGTTCACCGGTGGCAAAATGGTGAATCTGTCTGGTCATATATTCTGTATATTGGCCAGATAATGGTGGGGTTTCCGAGCCTTTCTTGCCCTTACCATTTTTGCCGTGACAAAGTTTACAGTCATCCACATACATTTCTTTGCCTAATTCAATATCACCTTCCACTTTGGCAATATTAAACACTTTTTTGGCAATTAAAAGTTTCTCATAAGCTGTGGTATGTTCATCAAACTCTGGCATTTTACTGGTCAGTTTGATTTGTGATATGTACGTAGCTATTGAAGGTATATCCTCATCCGGTAACTCACGGTCATTGGCATAAGGACGCATAGGCATATTTTTACGTTTTTCCGATTTAAAATTTTTAACCTGCTCCATAATATATTTAGCGGGCAAACCTGCCAGACGCGGATATTCACCCTTTTTACCACCTTGAGCAAATTCACCATGACAACCGGCGCAGACTTCATTAATTTCTTCACCGAGCTCCAGATCAACTTCAGCGACCGCTGCGTCTTCAGCAAAGGATACCGATACAGACAATAAGACAGCTGAGAAAATAAAATATTTAATCATGAAAAAATCCCATCTAAACAAAAGACATCAAGGTAAATCACCTTTTTTAAATACGTAATAACCAATAGATGCACAGAAGGTACCCAGTAATACCGGATAGGCTATAGCCCAGAGTATATAACCTGCTTCTGAAAAATTGTCCAGAATAATATAAGCCGATGGTCCCAGTATAACCAGCTGGGGATCAAACAATACCATGGCGGCAGTTCTGAATACCTGCAATGGATTAATGAGTGAAATTGCCACAGCAGTTTCTGAAGGCAGACCTTCACGGATCATAATACCGAGAAGTATCAAATCCAGAAATAACAATAAGGTCAGCCAGACCACAAAAGCCAGCCCCTGTGCTACATCAGCCGAGCGTGCCAGGGTTGAAATCAGCATACCAATACCCAGAAAACACCAGGCCACTGCCAGTAATAAGCCAGTGTAGCTGGCAAATAACACCCAGGGAATATCTGCGCCCTTAATGGCTGTCCAGATAACAGCACCAACCATGGCCAGAAAAACAGGTAAAAATACTACAATAAAGCGCCCTAGAAAACGCCCCCAGAACCAGGCTGAAAGTGAGATGGGTAATGATAACAGGTATTCAAACACCCCCGCTTCCCTGTCACCAGCGACTGAACGAACCGTAGTAATTAATACAAACACCGGCAGGATAGCGATAGTCAGCTGTATATAGGTAATTAATAAACGAGTTAATCCGGTAAAACCCATAATACGACTTTCAGTAATACCAAAGACAAACAGCAGCACCACAATACCGCCAAATACACCACTATAAACAATAAACCATTTAGCTCTGAGTGACTCAATAATATCAGCCCATGCTGTTAACCATAAATGTTTCATTTAATCTTCACTTTTTAAATAACTTATAATTGACGACTTACGACTTACGACTTACGACTTACGACTTTTTATTATGCTCAAGATTACCGCCGTGGATATTCAATTTATTTTCCACCTGTTTAATATGTTCAACAGCCTGATCAAAATTTAAAGCCCCCGCCGTTTTATTTTTCTCGGCTCCCAGACCATAGCCCATAGGAGAAATTTCACCTTTAACAAACCAGGCTTTCTTTGCATCCAGCCAGTCATTGGTTTTATAATCGTTAACCCATATTTCTGTTTTCGGGTCATTTTTATAGGGCTGTGTTTCCAGCCATAATACTGCACAACCCATATCATCAAACTTATAAACTCTGGAACGTTTGCCCTCAGGAAACACCCTGACCTGAGCAGAAAAATCATGATCACTAAGCATCATCTGACAGCGATGACAGGTGTCTCTGTCCCACTTAACTTCAACAGGGCCGGTTTGATCATTTTTACCGCAGCCCGGTAACAACACCAGCATTGATATTATGGTTAATAAAGCAAAAAGAAATCTAGGCATTTTTTCTCTCTTCCATATGGATGTATTTTAAAATGGCGGCATAACGGGACAGCACGCCCAGAAAGCGTAAACGATCCGGTCCTGCTACAACACCATGCCAGACCAGACCTGCAGTATCAAAGTCTGTATCGGTTTCAAATTTCCAGAGTTTAATCGCTTTGGTAAAGGCTTCATCTACTCGTTTAATAGTAATTTCAGTCTTTAATACACTATCCAGATCAACTTCATCTTCCACTCTATCATCAAGAATTACTAGCCCCTGATCCATTTCAATCACCCGATTAACCAGAGCAGCCACTTCATCCAGACGATGACTGGAAATTAACATAACCGCCTCATCTTTCTTTTCTGCCAGTAACTGAAAGAAAATATGTCGAGCATCAGGGTCAAGGTTTGCTGCTGGTTCATCAAGGATCAGAATCTTTGCTGCGCGTCCCAGGGCAATACTGATTAATAATTTCTGTTTCTGCCCACCGGACAGTTTAACAAAAGGCCGGGATTTTAATTGCTCAAAATCCAGACCAAGGCGTTCTGCCACATGAATCATTTCCTGTGGATCGGAACCGCAGAGACTGGCAGAAAAGTGAATTAACTGTCCCACCGGCATTTTAAGTGGCGGCGGCAACTGAGGAACAAAGCCGATATCTTTAAGAACAATCTGCCGCTCCAGACGGGGATTATGGCCATTTACCAGTACTTCACCATCAAAGGTATATTCACCCAGTAAACAACGGATCATGGTGGTTTTTCCAGCACCATTAGAACCCACCAGGGCAATTCTGTCTCCAGTGGTTATATTTAAATTCAGCCCTTTAAGTACTTCTGTACGTCGAAAGGTCTTTTTTACATTATTAAATTGAATCATCAGGATTGTTGTTCCTTACTATCTGTCTGCTCTTGCTTGCTTTCCGGCATTAACGAACGCTCCACCTCAGGTTTAGCGGCTTTTTGAGTCAGGCCCTTAAATTCAAAATTAAGGGAATTGGTTGGACAGGCATCGACACAAAGACCACAGCGGGTACAATCTGCCCCCAGACCTATTTCAACATCAGTGCTTCGATTTTTAATAGTCACATCCAGTACGTGAGGCACCAGGCAAACACTACGACAGTCGCCTTCATGCTTACAGTCCCTCATATCATAGGTAATACGTACCGGTGAAAAAATGCCGACCAGTCCGTAAGTAATACCAATGGGGCAGACATAACGACACCATGCCCGGCGGGATAAAAACACTTCAAATAATAACAGAAAGGCCACCCAGATTAATGCCAGAGTAGGGCCATAAATAATAGCCCGGCTTAAAATACCTGTTGGCGAAATAAATTCATACACGGTATAACCGGTCAGTAGAGCCAGTAAAGCAAAAATAACATAAAAGACCGTACGTACACCACGATGAAAGGTATAATTTTTTGCCAGGCCGCGTGGCGCCAGCCATAAATGCAGTTTTTCTGCCCATTCTGCCAGTAGATGGTAAGGACAGACCCAGGAACAGAAAGTTCTGCCGCCTAAAATAAACCAGAGTATAAAAATGGTGCTAATACCAATCATCAGATTGATCAAAATCTGTTTATGTGCCAGCATAACCTGTAAGGCTGAATTTAAGTCCGCCATATGGAATCCCATAAAACGTGATGCGGTTAATGCACCTTCCAGCAGCTGAATATCCAAAGAATACGACACTACGAATAACAAATTTACAAAAATGAGTGTCAGCCAGCGGCGTTTGCGCCACTTGTTTTTGGAATTCTTATGATGTTCATCATGCAGGGCATCCAGTTGTGCTTTGGTTACTTTTTCGCCTTTTTTATAGAAATAAATTTTCTGTACTTCAGGAGAAAGTTCAGCTTTAGCCGGCTTACGAGGTGCCCTGCCGAGTAATTGTAATAGTGACTCGAGAGATCGGTTCATGAGTGTCCCTCACTTTTTTTAATGTATTCAGCGCTCAGCGGCATTTTTGTCACCTGATTATAATCAATAACAATAGCCGCCTGTTCCGCTGGACAGATCATTTCACAGACTCCGCAGCCCACACAACCATCATATATAACCGGTTTCATATGTTTAACGCCATTTTTTTGTTCAATTAATTCCAGCCCAATAGCCCGTTCTGGAGGACACTGATTTTTATCACCGGATGGATATTGACCATCCTGACACTGGTTATAGCGTTGTTCAATGGGGCAGGCCTGCACACATAAGTCACAGATTTCCACATCATAGGGATGATCTTTCAAAGGGATGGGATTCCAGCGGTCTATTTCTTCATAACGCAGAACACCATCATAATCTGAACCGCGAGCGAGACCTTTAAAACCTTTACCGGCTACAGCCAGACAAAGTTTCGGTTTATCCAGTTTTGCAAGCCCCATACGGGTATCTTTAGCATAATCAAGGTTATGAGTAAGCGAACCAGTTGGACAGGCAAGCACACATTGCAACCCGTCACAGGAGAAATCACAGGCCTGTTTTCGAGCATCAATATAGGCACTTCCCAGACCAAAACCATGTTCAAGATCATCCAGTTTAACGGCATTAACCGGACAAACCTGTACACATTGTCCACATTTGATGCAGGAGGCCAGATAATTTTTTTCATCTAAAGCACCCGGCGGCCGCATAATCAAGCGAGTGTCTGCATGTCCCCTAAGTGGAATAAAACCAGCAAGGGAAATACCGGTAACACCTGCGGTCAGTGCCACAGAACGCAGAAACTGTCTTCTGGATTCCTGTGCGCGTCGACCTGGGCCACGAGCAATATGTTTCTTTTTTATATTTTTTTTGCTCGTAGTTTTTTGTTCTGGGTTATCATTTGTAACTTGATTCATGTAAGTACCCTTTCAGACGTTTTTCGAGCTCTGTTTCATTTCTGTTCTGATTTTCCTGATTATTTTTTTTCAGCTTGCTTTCAGCTGATTTTTCTTCCTTTTCTAATGAACTGACATTCATAAATGGTTTTTTATCCCGTAAAATTAAATCGGGTTCACTAAAAGGCGCTAGTTTTTCCAGAAAATCAATTAATTCCAGTACCGCTGAACCTTTATAAAACTGCGCCCCTTCTACATCCTGCCAGAGACGATCCGAATAGGCATAAATATCATGAGGGGTATCTCCAATACCATTTTTATCCTCATCAAAACCTTCATAATCATCCCAATAGTTACCTTCCCAGACATTTCTGTTAGCAGTTTTTCCGCCAGAAACAACAACCTGAGTGATATTAGCCTTAAATTGATTTCTTTTGAAAATATTATCTTTCCAATCTGCCAGAAAACGAATACCAATACCATTAAAAGCAATCAGGTTATTAATAAAATAGTTTGTTGTGCCTGGCTGATAAGGCGACACATCAATAGATAAAGCAGTTGAACTAAAAACAATTTTATTATTTTCTACTTTAATGTCAGAGGTTTCTTTAAAACCAATCCCTATTCCTGCAGCACCGGTAGCATGAGAAATAATATTATTTTTTATCACCACTCCATCGCTATACATTAAAAATATACCCACGGAATTATTATAATATTCGTTATACTGTACATCGTTATATTGAGCATACATAAAATGCAGTCCATAACGTCCGCCATGACTAATATTATGATGAATAATATTATTTTTAGAGTACCAGACCACCATATCACGCACATTATTCATAATGTTATCGGTAATCTTATTATCAAAGCTATACCACAGGCGGATGGAATCACCCCGCATACCTAATTTTTCATCCTTTGAAGAAATAGTATTACGCTTAACCACATTGTTTTTTGATTTTTGTAAGTCAATGCCAAAAAGACAGTTATCGATGACATTGTCTTTAACAACATTAAAATCCCCCCGCACCTGTACACCCGCATCTAAATCATTATGATAAGAACCAGAGTTAGTTAAATGCAGATTTTTTATCTCCGCGCCATTAGTTTTTAGAACAATAACGGAGCCTTTCCCACCTGAATCAATAGTTACTTTACCCTGACCATCCAGGGTAACCGGTTGTTTAACGACAACAGGACCGGCATAGGTACCAGGAGGAATAACCAGAACATCTCCTTTTTTCAATTTATCTACAAGGGGTTGCAGCGGAGGATAAGTGCTGGCAGAATGGCTACCTTTATCGGCTGGAAGAGATGCTAGAATTGCCGAAGAAAAGAACAATAGTGAAACAAATATAACGCGATATATCATCGTTTAATCAAATCTTATATAAAATGTTATGTAGCTATTCAGCCCTGAACATTTACACTCAGGATACCGCTCAGGACTGTAACGAATTGCTAAAAAGCGATTATAAAGATTCTTTACGGCGCATTAAAGCAATTGCTGCAAGTATTATTGAATTTAGCATCATTAAACCAAAACCAATACTTGGGTAAGAAAAAGTAGCAAATTGAGCGACTTTGCCTTCACCAAAGACGGTAGGCATAAATGGTTTGACAGCAAAAGCACCCATAGAGTTCAAGGTGTGGCCATACCACCAGAGCCAGGCAGAATAATCAATGACAAAAAACACCGGCAATGCCATTGGTACTAACACCATCAACCAGTACATTAGATTATTTTTCGAGCGAGTTCCCACTATAATTAATAACAACATAGCACCCAGCAAACCAAAATAAACAACATTTGTAGTTATTCTCAGTTTTTTAACCATAGGACGAATTTCATCCTGATTATTAAAATAACGCCCTAATACTTTCCCGTAATGCCAGGCCATTAACTGATAGGCATTACCTTTCCAGGGTTCAGAAACACGCCCATTACTTAAATCATTTTCATAAGTGCTTTGAAGTTCTTCAATTAAACGAGTTTTTTCATCTATTTGTTGGTCTTCCTTACTGGATTTGGCATTTTGTTCATCCGTTACTTCTTCCTTATACTCTTTACCCGCTAATGAGGCTTTCAACTGTTTAAGTGCCTTTGTTGAATCCATGGGCTTTACATCCAGCCCCAGGGTTTTATCATTGGCATCCTGGTCCAGTTGATTCATTAAAGCATAAAGATACCCCTCATTTTCGTATTTAATACCATCGGTCTTATAAATAGTCATTGTCATCCAGACAGCATTGCCTGCGAATGCAATAATAAGAAATATTCGACGTTTTTTGGGATCGGAAATAGCAAAACCAATGACCATAATAATCAGCAGAGTAATTAAAAAGGGCGAAAATCCTCGTTCAATAGGTCCGCCGGCGGCTATTGGATACATACCCACATAGTGATTAATGGTATCCATTTCATGAACACAGTCCAGAGCTTCTTCTTCATTGATTTCATCTTTAACAACCAGTGAACAGCCATTAAATACACCGTTCATATGAAAATTTATGCGTACGCCGTCAGGGAATGCAGCTTCCGGGTAGTTAGGAGCGGTTAAAGCAACCCACCAGATGGGCACAAAATAAATGACAATCATTAATAATATCGAAACGATTGACAGGGAGGTGATAATTAATGGGCGTTTTGCATCATTCATTGGAGATGATCCTTATATTACATTAGCAATTCCTACCCCCAGGATTATGCTAATATACTTCTTAATAACAAAATTACACAGTTAAAGTTGTCGGTTCTAAATTTTATATACTTTCACCCAAAAAGCCCTTATATCCATTAGGATATAAGGGCTGATTAATAGCCTGATGCTTATTATTTTATAACAGTGTGAAGCTGTAATAAAAATTTATAACTTAGTCAAAGTCAGGATTTCTCCAGTCTTTGGAAGGTGCCAGTTCTTCCTTAGGTACAGGGATACTGGCAACATAACTAATTACATTGACCATATCTTCATCAGTAAAGTTTTTGATTTGTGCAATCATATCTGGATTAGCATTACGACGCTTGCCATCACGAATCCACTCAAACTGTCGCAACATATATTTATAATGTTGTCCCTGGATCCTTGGATAAAATTTCTCGCCATCGCCCCGACCGAGCTCACCATGACATTTTATACAATTATCATGAAATAACTGCTTGCCTTTTGCCAGATCCGCAGTAGCAGGCCCTTTACCATTGTCTGGATTCATTTTCAGTTTCTGAATATAAGCCGTTACATCAGCAATCGCCTGTTCATCACCTATGGATTCTGGCAGAGCAAATGGATACATAGTCGGATTATCTCGATTCAGAGCACGGATATCTGCTAACTGCTTAATCAGAACTCTACGATGCTGACCCGCTAATTGAGGGAAAGTACCATCTTTAGTACCCCAGCCTTCAGGCAAATGACACGCTGAACACACCTCAAAAACGTCCAGACCATTTTCTAAATCCGGCTTTAAATGTAAAGCAGCATCCTGTTCACCACCACCCTTATTCCAGCCCAGACTTTTTGCATGTTCATCAGATAATTCTTCAGTTGCCAGAGCAATACTGCTTAATGCTATAGCTGATGCAAACGCCAGCATACTTATTGCTGATTTTAATTTCATTTCAGGTAAACTCCCTTCAAAATTTATAATAACACTTGGAACCTAATTTCAAGATTGTCGCAATTTTTACATATCAGGAAAGATTTATCCTTGATAAACATCAAAATAACTAAGTAAAACAATCAAGAATAGCCATAATAATGACAGGGTTATTATTATGGCTATCAGGGGCTGTTAAACTTCATCTATTATCAGGACACAATTTTTTCAAAATCAGCCTAACATCTGGAAGATCAACAACCCTGGTTAATTAAATCCAAAAATGTATTACTGAGTAGAAAGCCATTCAGTAATTGCTTTCTTTTCTTCATCGGTAGTCATATGGGTAATACCCTTCATGGCTGCAGTCATACCATTATTACGTTTACCCGATTGAATATCTTTAATCTGGTTATAAAGATATTCTGCATTATTGCCAGCCAGTTTTGGGTAAGTTGGCATAATAGGCGTTTTTCCATCCTTACCATGACAGGCAGAACAACCGCCCTTTGTTGCATCAAGGAATAAAGCCTTCCCATCTAGTGCCATAGCACTTGAAGCAGCACCAATTCCAGCAACATATAAAGCAGCGATAGCAATTTTAGATAATTTTTTCATAATATTTCCTATTGATTCTATTGAAGTTTGACTTGTTTATAGCAGGACAATAACACTAACACAATAACAAGGGTTATGCGTCCTGAATTAAGCCTACATGAATATACCTGAATATTACCTGAATGATATGACCTATATCAACGGTTTTCAGTGTGTATTGTCACATAAATCGGTATTTAATTAAATGTAATAATTGTCAGGTAGTTCAAATAAAGAAGGGGAACACAATGTTCCCCTTCAGTTAGGACTTTAATGGCCAGTAATTATTTTTTAATTACTTTTGCACCATGTTGTTCCAGATAGGTTTTAGCTCTCAGACCAATGTCTGCTGCTTTAACCTGATACTGCCAGTGTTGACCAGCCCAGAGTGTCGCATTCTGCCAGTCACTTTTAGCGGCTGCAGCTTCAGCTTTTTTCTTGGCGTCATCTGCAAAACCTAACTGGTCAGTTGCATCTTCAACCAGAGCAACAACAGGTGGAAAGTCTTTATAATTAGTACTGGTAATATAACCCACTACTGAATTAATGACTGCCTGAGTATCATTATTGGTCTTAACCTGTTTTTCGTAGTCCGCTTTAGTATAAGCCTGACCTTCCTTCACGCCACCAGCTTTCGCTTTATAGCCCTTAGGTTTAACTAACAGGTAACCTTCCATTTCCAGATGCAGTGCTGAACAGAATTCAGTACAGTAGTATGGATAGACACCTTCTTTACCTGCCTTAAAGGTAGCGCTTACAGTCGCACCAGGCTCAAGAGACAGGTTCACATTATGACCAAAGATGGCAAAACCATGGGTTTCATCTTCAGCACGTTCCAGGTTAGTCATATGTATCTCGACAGTATCTCCAGCTACCGCTTCAATGGTTTCTGGTGTAATGTGCGAACGAATGGTTGTACCATTAACCACTACCCGACAGTTACCTTTAGCATCACAGGTACGGGTTGTTTTTTCACGACCTGCACGAGTTTTATATTTGGAACGCTTATCAGTACGAGAATTCCAGCCTGATTTAAATCTAACAATAGGCTTTAATTTATCGGCTTTAATGGCCACAACATAATGAGGTTCACCCATAGGAATTGGCATATCATACAGCAACTCCATTTTATCACCACTAATATCAATTAACTGATGATTTTGTGGATGCAGCGGACCAACAGGATTAAAACGGTCAATGGCCAGTTTATTTAAAGCAACCAGATATTTACCATCAGGAGAAACGGTATCACCTTCCATTGTTACCAGGTGACCAATGTTATAATGGATGGAAATCTTATCCAGAACCTTACCTTTACAGTAGTCCCACTTGGCAACCATGGAATCCACATACAGAGAAGTATAAACAACACAAGAACGGGAACCAAACTGGGTATGCAGAGGACCAAGGCCCAATTCAACCTGCTTGTGTATAGTAGCCTTCATGCTAATAATGGGGATACCATAAGCATCTTTGCCTTCAAACGTCTTGTTTTTGATGGCTTTCTGGATTTTATCAAAAGAATACACCGTTGCATGACTATCCAGTTTACCCGATACAATAATGTATTTACCATCAGGAGAAACGTCAACACCGTGAGGACTCTTAGATTCAGGGATCAGGAACAGAGCATTATTCTTAACCATTACATCAATAGGCAGAACATCGGTACCATTAATTTTAACGGCTTTACCAGCTTTAACCAGTTGCTCTGCTTTCTTCCAGTTAACAACGTGCATGAAGTCAGTGTCTTTCTGAGAACAACCGGCTTCATAAGGAGGACGGCCTTTCTCAATACCACCGACATAACGCTCAGAACAGAAAGAGTTGGTAAAAGACCAGCCGTCACTGGCAAGTTTACCAAAATCTGATAAATCCTGACTGTAAGGAGGTGCCATTACAGTAAAGGAATGTGATGGATCAATACGACCTTTTTTACGGTCGAACTTCCAGTAAGTCATACCGCCACGGTATTTCTCATTAAATTTTTCTAATGGTACAAATTTATTTTCATATGGCGCTGGATACTGAGCTGCTTCAATTATATAGTCAGTATTAGGTGAAACGAAGGCACCACCATGAGAAGATTTGAATACTGGATTAACCACTATTTGCTTAGTTTCAAAATCTTTTAAATCAATGACCGCAATTCTTGGATTGGCTTTATCGTTGATAAACAGATATTGACCATCATAATCACCATTGGTTTCTGATAATGCAGGATGGTGGGTATCACCATAGGTAATATGACCATTTATCTGACCTTCAGCCAGAACCGCTTTGGATTCATCATCAAAACCATAACCCTGCCATGGCTCAGGTGTAAATACACCAATGTATTTTAAAATACGCATGGAAGGAATACCATAGACAATCACCTGTCCACTTTGACCACCAGAACTAAAGGCCAGATATTCATCACGACCACCGGTCGGAGTATAAGTTTTTGCCGCTGCCAGCAGATCTTTCTGAGTCAGTCCTCTGGCTTTCATGACATCTTCAAGAGAAGAAGCAGAAGCAGTGGAAATTGCCCCTAAGGCAATGCTGACACCAGCTAGCAACGAGACAACGCTCTTGCTTACTATTTTCATGTTTTGCACCCTTTTTTTTGTTTTAAAAAGTTCTTACTAAATGCACGCACTATTAAATAACAGTTAGTAGAATATGACATATACTAGCTCACAGTCATGTTATATACAACAACTGGTGTGGCATATGACACACTTTAGCATAGAGGGAATATAAAGCCATATCTGACTTATAACATTGATCTACATCAATCGAGTTGTTCCGACATAGTTCCAGCATAGCTCTGGAGCAGTTCAGGAGTAGTTATGTTACAAAAAGAAACACTTTTTTGTTTAAAAAATAGTTCTGCTCTGATTAACTGAATCAAGAGTTTTCGTGCAGTATCAATGACTATTCTTTATAATCTCATTATGATCAATCTGTTACTTAAATCGCTGGAACATCAGTGGACCGCATTCATAAAGCATAGCCATTCTGCCCACCGTTATATCAGTCTGGAAATTGCACTGGAAGACAATTTTCCTATTGCAGCGCCTGAGTCTGTTGAACACTTTTTTTTAAATAAATCGACCGACCACATGCGTTTATTAGGGCTGGGGAATCTACTGACTATTTCTGCCACCGGAGAACTCAGGTTTGCTGTTTTAAAATCCCGCTTTAAAAAACTATTAGCACAATGGCAGAATCGTCATGTAGTTCCACCACTTGCCTTTATCGCTTTTGCATTTGATGAAAACGACAGCATGAGCAATGACTGGCAGGATTTACCCAATACTTTGTTAAAAATCCCCCAGATTCTACTCAAACAAACACCCAGCGGTAAAACACTGCAGCTTAACCTGACTCTGGAATCAACCGCTTTAAAAAACCCTTTTGAAAACATCCATAAATTACTTACCGATTACCTGACAGATGTATCTTTGCACCCGCACAGGCCTTTAAAGCATAATGATCAGAAGCATAGTGTTCAGAACCAGCAATCTATGACTGAACAAAATGACAGGCAGCAGTGGAATACCCTCAGTCAGGATGCTCTGGAAGCGATCCGCAAGGGTAGTTTCGATAAACTGGTAACCAGTCGCCAACAATGGGTTCGACTAGAAAAACCGGTTTCTATAACCCAGCTGTCACAGAAATTAATCAGTCATTACCCTGCCTGCAGCATTTTGTCGTTTTTCAGTGCTGGAAAAAAACTGATTGCCGCTTCCCCTGAACGTCTGATCAGTCTACAGCATCCGGTTATTAAAAGTGATGCCATTGGCGGCACCATCCTTCATTCATCTGCCAGCAACAATGCACAGCAGCAGATCCTGCACACCATTGACGATAATCCTGAATACCATAAGCTGAGAAAAGAACATGCTTTTATTGCTCAGGATATTTATCAACGACTGGATCCGCTTTGCCATAGTCTGAAAATGCCCTGCTCACCCTTTTTGATGAAACTGTACAATATGTATCATCTCGAAACACCCGTTCAGGGCATCCTACAGGATCAGTTTGACCTGTTTAATGTTATTGAAGCCCTGCATCCTACACCCGCCATTGCCGGTTTTCCAGCTCACCGGGCTCGTAAATGGCTATTATCTAACGAAACCAGTCAACGAGGCTGGTATACAGGTGCCTTTGGCTGGCTTGATGCTGATATGAATGGTGAACTGTCAGTTATGTTACGTTGTGCACTGTTTAACCGGCATCAGGCACATTTATTTGCCGGTGCCGGACTGATTAATGAATCTGACCCAGAAATTGAATGGCAGGAAACCGAATTAAAAATGCAAACCATTCTGGAGATGCTTTAAGTGAATCAGCGTATCGGTACCTTAAATTACCAGTGGGCATTCAGTCTGATCCATTATTTTAGCCTGCAGGGTATCACTCAGGCAGTTATTTCCCCTGGCTCCCGTTCAACACCACTGGCACTGGCCTGTGAAAAACACCCGCAAATTAAAACCCGAATAGCCATTGATGAACGCAGCGGTGGTTTTTTTGCTCTGGGCATGGCTCAGTCTGATTCACAGCCGGTCTTATTAATCTGTACTTCAGGCTCTGCTGTAGCCAACTGGCTGCCAGCCGTGGTTGAGGCCAGTTATTCCTATACTTCCTTAATTCTGCTTTCTGCTGATCGCCCTTATGAACTGCATAATTGCGGAGCCAGTCAGACCATTGATCAAGCATTTATATTCGGTTCTCATGTGCGTGAATTTGTTCAGCTTGAACATCCTGACAGCAATCTGCTTAACAGCCCTTATCTTAAACAGACAGCAACCCAGGTATATAAAATCAGCACTCAGAATCGGCCCGGGCCGGTGCATATTAATATCCCATTAAGAGAACCTTTATTACCACGCCGGTTTACTTCAGATGAATTAAATAATTTTATAGAGCATATGACTCAGGACATTCTGCGTTCCAGCACCAGTAAGATTCAGAGTATCCCCGACCAGCAGCAGCCCGATCAGGTTGTTCTCAAACAAATACAACAAACTTTGAATAAACCGGGCGGGTTAATTATCTGCGGTCGGTTAACCATGATAGAACAGGCCGGATTACAGGTCTTACTGGAACAGCTGGCTCATACATTAAACTGTCCGGTACTGGTGGATCCATTATCCGGTTTACGCCTGAACACCTTAAGAGACGCTGACTTTATTGTCAATTATGATACCTTTCTTGATCAGGCAGAGTATTCACAATTAACACCCGAATGGATTATTCATTTCGGTCAGTTTCCCTTATCAAAAAAACTGATGCACTATCTGGAACAGTTTGACTGTCCCAGAATTATTATCAGTTCCTATGGCGATTGTCATGATCCCCTGCACAAAAAGAAAATTATACTGTATACCTTGCCGACCACATTCTGCTGGTCCATCCTCCCTTTGCTCAACCAGCAGATGGAGATACTCTGGCTGAGCCAGTGGCAGGAAGCAGAAAAACAGGCACAACAGCGGATCCAGCAGGCACTAAGGGACAGTGAGTTATTTGAAGGTCATGTCATTAATGCGCTGTTAAAACACATTCCTGATCAATCCCTGGTATTCAGCGGCAATTCCATGACCATTCGTGATTTTGATACTTTTATTAGCCAGCAGAACACCACTCTGAAATCACTGTCATTATTTGCTAACCGAGGTGCCAGCGGTATTGACGGTAATCTGTCCACTTTTGCCGGACTGATGTCTGCCCGCCCCGAACAATATGCCCTGGCAGTCGTCGGGGATGTTACTTTTTATCATGATATGAATGGTCTGTTATTGTTAAGGGATTTGCAGGTTCAGGGCTATAACGGGGCTATTA
>JALSUJ010000025.1 GCA_027071355.1 Gammaproteobacteria bacterium
ATCCCGCTCATCCTGTTCAAATAAATAAAAATCCGTTTCATAGCCGCCGCCTGTAACCTGTTTATCTTTAACAACCTCAGCAGTGGTGTTTCTATCGTTCTGTGAATCGTCCTGAATTAAAGATTTTTTGACCATGAGATTGGAAAAAGCATCATTTTGGGGTGATAAACGTTGCTTTTCTTCCTCGGGAACGATGTTATTGGCCAGGTTATCCGAGTTAGAAAATCCTGAAACTAATTCACCATCCTCATTTAAATTTTCCAGAGGAATAGCCCACACATTTGAGGTATAACTAAAAACAACCAATATAGAAAAAACAGACAGGTATAAGTGCATAATTATTTCTTTATACCATATTTACAATACAACTTCAGATTGACACATAGCAACACTTACACCCGCTCCTTGTCACTGAAAAAGAACTTACGCAACAAGTGTGGTATGAGTAAGTATAATGGCATTCTAAGATAGTGAGAACGTATATACAGGGCAAACCGTGCCACGGAAGTCAAACGGTCATCACAACTTTTATGCGGCGGCATCAGCGCACGTATAAACAGGCGGTCCAGTACAGATAATAAAAAACCATTCGGTTTACAGGGGGCGAGTAATCCGGATACTTTATCCGCTACCGGTGTTTCCAGTATCAGACGGCAATATCGAACAGCATAAAATAAAGGCCGTTCTAATCCCAGCTCAAAGGCACGTTCAATTAAAATTTGCCAAAAATCATTATTATGAGCAGAAAAGTCCCTGATCAAACCATCTAAATCCGATAAATCCCTCAAACCATGTTCCAGTTCACCGTCACTAAACAAATGAGTCGCACTATGAAGAATCAGGTCAGGTTGAGAAAAGGTATAAATATTGTCACTGCCTGCAACAGGAATGATATCCTGGAACAGTTTTTCTGTATTGACTGTTAGCTTTGAAGTTTCCGGTAAAATGGTATGGTGAACATCTAACACCGTACCTCTATTTTCATGTTTTAACGGGGGTAATTCATGCATCCATTGTCGATAATAACGCTGGTCATATTCATTATGATGGAAACTAAGCCAGCCGTTTTTCCATAATTCTTTTTCCACCTTCTCTATTTTCTGTTTGGGTACCAGAATATCCAGATCGTTAAACAGACGACCCTTTGCAATATCAAGATTCTGGGCAAGATAGGCAGTACCTTTTAATAAAATAACCGGTACATTTACTGGAGCTAAAACCTTATTGATTTCTGTTATTTCCCATCGAGCAGATGCGCTATGTCTTTGAGAGATATAATATATTGACTGTAAATGATGTAATGGTTTTTCTGGAACCTGCGACAATAATTTTGCGGTATCCAGTAAATAATAAATTTTGGATAGCAAATTAGCCTGGCGTGCCTGTCTGATAAATAAATCCCAGTCAGACAGCGAAAATGCAGTGATCACAGAAATATCTCTCAAAGCTCTTATTAACAGACAATGACTGGTTTGCATAAACAAAACTACTTCTCCAAAGCCAGCTGATTGAAGATGTTAAGCGCTTCATCAAGATTGCTATACGAAAAATTATAACACTCTGCCAAGTTCAGTAACTCTCCTAATGACCTGAATCCCCGCTCCCCGAGCACGTCATAATTGAAGCAATTTTTCTTAACTTCCATAAAGCCCTCACCCTTAGACAATGGAAGTAAACTGGATTCTGCATCCGGCTGATATTCTGGAAATATAATCCATGCAGGGCATGCAACTTCAGCAGAAGCATCCACATAGCTCGTTACCGGCTTCATTAAGGCAATAGTGCCCTTATGGGTATTTTCTACCAGTGGGCCAAAAATAATATTATCCTGACGTTGCTTAATAATATTAACTGACTCATTTTTTAAACTCACAGGACGAGGTATCGGTGTCAGACTTTTATCTTCAGGATTAAATAAGGCAAATTCATCACTTAATAAACGCCATCCGTCAAGAGCCAGGGCAGCGCATAATGTACTTTTACCGGCACCGGGCATACCCGGCAAAATTACCGCTTTACCGTTTTTCTCCAGAACAGCAGAATGAATAATAAGAAATTGATGGGCAAATTGTGCAATACACCAGTTCAGCCCCCATTCAAAAAATACGAAAGCATGATTGGCGGGCAAGGGTTTAAAGGGAATAAAACCATCAAAACTAAACAGGCATTGTGGTCTGAACCAGCGCCTTAAACCGGCAGGGGGTTTAACACAGACATAAAAATCCGCAAATTCGGAATTTAACTCAATAATAAAATCGGCATATAGCTGATAGATATTTTCAGCAACAAGCGGGAAAGACGAACGGACATTGACAACAAAAGGCCCTATTTTAAGACAGACCCCTTCACAAGAAACATACTTCTTAAACTGTTCATATTCAATATCTTTAACTCTCATCGGGTTGCATTTTCACTACATCTAATAACCGGCAATATTCAAGAAATTGCTGAACAGAATGCTCGACATCCGTTTTATCGACATCATCAAACCTGTCATACAGAGCAATGGTTAGCTCCTTAATCGTTCCAGGCTTTAATAATAAAATTTTAAGGACTTCTGCGCCAAAGAGACTGAGCAGATGAGTCTGCCCATTGCCGCAATGATAAACAACGGCTTGTTCGTCATAAATCTGAAAATCCGGTGACAAATATTCACTAACCAACCAGACTCTGTCTGTGCTCATTTCCGGCCTGATAGATGTATTTATAATGGGCAGGTTATCCATGGATAAAGTGTGCTGCCACTATGCAGGTTTTCAAACTTAATTTTTAACTCTTCTGCTGTCCCCGTCCAGTTATTATAAATATTAATAACTTCTGATTCAGTGTAACCAAATGTTGGGTAACCAATAACCGCAGCATTAAGCAATGTGGCAACAGTATGAAATCCCAGTTTATGTGGGTCACTATTGCCTGTCATTTTTAACACCCCCATAAGGGTTAAACCCCAATAAGGACTGCTATTAGAAATAGAAAAAACCTGTGAAAACAAGGTACCATTATTTTGGTTCGGATCAGTTGGATCGTAGTTTTCGTCGGGATTATATTGTGGCGGCCATGACTGAGGATGATTCATCCAGTAACCCGGACTGCATCCCTCACAAGTAACTTCATCTACCCCCGAATGATTACCGGATTCCAGTCCGGAAGTCGTACATTGATTCCCCTGCCCAAGTACTGGGCGACTGGCAATAGACATCATTACTGGAGCAATCATACTTGCCTGAGTAAAACGTCGACGGGACAGACCTTTATTTTTTGGTGCCTGAGTCTCATCCTGTTCTAATTCATTCTTTTTTGCATCATCTTGCATAATTACTACCCATTTAAACCATTTAAACCATTTAAAACCTATCTGGTACTAGCTATAGTACCTTATTTACTCAAAATATTATGTCAGCCAAACACCTACAAAAACAAATAATATACTTATTTTAACTCACAAATAAAAATAAGCAAAAATCATACCGTTAAAAAATACTTTTAACAATCAAAGTGTTAAAAAAACCATGAGCTTCCGAAACATTCAAGTGTAAATTTTTCTGACACCAGGATATTATTTACTCTCATCTAATAATAATGGTAAGTTGTACTTAAAACAAACCATTTGAAAACCGACATGAACAAAACAAACCATTTAAAATTTATATTCGGCACATTACTACTTTATATTGTTCTCATTATCTATGGCACTTTATACCCTGTAGACCAATGGGACTGGAGTCTGGGCAACTGGTCAAAATTTCTGTCGCTTAAAATCCCCCAACATGTCTCCTATGCCGATCTGGTAATGAATTTTATTATTTATATTCCCTTTGGCGCGTTACTCTACCTTGCTTTTACTTCCGCAAAAAGGTCCATTTTAAAAGTACTTGTCATCACACTTCTGGGCTTTAGCTTATCAACCACTTTAGAATATCTGCAGCAATTTTTACCCGGTCGAACCAGCTCCTTATCCGATATTTTTTTAAATACCGTGGGTTCTATGCTGGGCGCACTGTCTGCACAGTTATTAGCCAGAAATAAAACCCGTATTTATTTCCTCAACTGGCAACAGCAACACCTGTCTCATACCCCATATAGTTTGCTTGGGCTGGTCGCAGCGCTGCTCTGGGGAGCCTCGCAATTAGTACCCTTTGTCCCTTCTCTGGAAGTCAGTAATCTTCGTCATGGCCTGGCACCCCTCTGGCATACCATTAATAACCCGGAAACCCTCAAACTATCCAAATTAGTCATTTATTCACTCAATATCAGTGCTGTTTTTCTGATCCTCAGAGCATCTTTAAAAAAGAACCACCGCAGCACCCGTCTAATTTTTATTTTTGTTTTACTGATCCTGGTACTTAAGATCCCGGTTGTAACCCGTCAACTGTCGCTGGAAGCCGTTGCAGGTTTTTTTATCGGTTTACTGGTTTACGGCCTTTGTTATCGCCTGAAGGTTTCCCTCTTAAAATTAATTGCCTTAATCTTGCTCATTATCGCTTATGCCTACAGCAC
>JALSUJ010000026.1 GCA_027071355.1 Gammaproteobacteria bacterium
CCTACATAAATCTGACAGTCATCCGCATAGCGAGCAAAGGTGTGTCCACGCTTTTCCAGTTCCCAGTCCAGTTCGTTAAGAACAATATTGGATAACAACGGCGATAAGGGGCTACCTTATGTAAAGTTAAGTATTATGCAAAGTAATCAACGGAAACTCTTTGTTTACGGGGGTTTTGGCCAATTTACTTTGCATAATATGGTATGGTTTTTTTAATCAGAGATTAATAAATCAGTCGCTTACACTTATTTTATTGCCATTTTCACCTTTTATACAGCTAAAATTAGCAAATTTTAATTGAATTTTATTTTGGGATTATGCAAAGTAAATTCGGCACTGACCCAGCAAGAGTGCGCTTCATAGCCCGTTACTTTGCATAACGAGTTACTATGCATAAGGCGGCCCTTTGTCACCTCTGCTGGCAAACATTATGCTTGACCCACTGGATAAAGAACTGGAGAAGCGCGGTCACAAGTTTGCCCGTTATGCTGATGACTTTACGATATTGGTAAAAAGTCAGCGAGCGGGTGAACGCGTACTGTGCAGCATCAGCCGGTTCCTGCAAAACCGCTTAAAACTGGTCGTTAATGCGACCAAAAGCCACGTTGTTAAAACCAGTGAAAGCAAGTTTCTCGGCTTTACTTTCCGCCGAGGCCGCATTCAATGGCACCCGAAAACCCTGAAGAAGTTCAAACAGCAGATTCGGCGTTTAACAAATCGTAACTGGGGGGTATCGATGCGATACCAACTGTTCAAAACCAGCCAGTTTATACGCGGCTGGATCAATTACTTTGGCATTGCCAACTGCTATCAGCTTTGTGTTGATCTGGATAACTGGATACGACGCAGAGTAAGAATGGCTTACTGGCGACAGTGGCGTAAGCCACGCACTAAAGTAAGAAATCTGATGAAACTCGGTGTACGAGTTCAATCAGCGGTTGCGTGTGGTATTACCAGCAAAGGCCCATGGCGTAGTTCAAAGACACCCGGCATACAGCAGGCATTATCCAATGCCTATCTGAAATCTCAGGGTCTTTATGCACTACGTGATGGATGGATTAAGCTTCACCATTCCGGATGAAACGCCCTGTGCGGAGCCGCATGCAGGGTGTTGTGGGGGCTGGAGGTTAGATACCTCCGGCTACCCGATTATGCCCTGTGTATTTATGGAGGTAGCCTTGTGCGATTTGACAC
>JALSUJ010000027.1 GCA_027071355.1 Gammaproteobacteria bacterium
GAATATTATCGCTAAAAACTCAGTGTGAAAAGGATAATATCTCAGTTAAAAATAAAAAACACCCCTCAAAAGAGATAGGTTAATAAATTTATTCAGCATTTACTGCAGTAATGCCTTTTTGTGGAATAAAAACACCACATCCGTAGCGATAATAGTCGCCAACACCATTTTCCTGCAAACGTATAGAATCTTCCGGGCTAATATCTGCAATCATAAGGCTGCGGGTGGTAATCTGGCCATTTGAAGTGCTTAAGCTATGAGATTTACCGCATAGCATTTTACGCACATTAATACCCATATCCTGAATTTGCTGATAAATACTTTTTAAAAAAGCTTGTTCATCATTATCGGTGTCCGGTACATATACATGACGGGCTACCAGAGTGGTTAAGGTACTTAATAATTGTTTTTCAGCCTGACCAAAGGTTAAATGAAAACCATCTACATTAATAGTCTGCCCGGACAAACTAAGTACTTCATTAATACGATGCTGAGGAACTCGTAGTTTTAAGCGAGTCCGACGGGAAAGTTGAATAATTTCGTCTCCAAAGTCATCATCACGTGTCCAGCCATTACCAGATTGGGGGATATAAATATGATGTACGGCACATTGAGGTTCGTCTTTAAACCAGGGTAAGCAGTCACAGATGGCATTGGTCAATGACCAGGCATGATCCAGCTTGATCTGTTTACAATTCAGTTTAAAAGACAAATCAACAACCTTATCAGGAGTCTGATACTCCTGTGGTTTTTCTTCTTCACTCCAGAACATATATCTCTCTCATCAGGTTTGGCAGTAGATATCAGGTGGGACTGGTAAATTTAGCTTCCAGATCAGATTCCCATTCATCGGGGGTATCCGGAAAAGGGGGCTTAATATCAATATCAAAAAACATTTCGCCATCACGGGCCTTAGTTTGAATCAGGCGGATCAGATCTTTATACGATTCAAGCTGGTGATTTTGAATTAAAACTTCACTTAAAATTAACATAGGAAATTACTCAGGGTCTAAGCTAAAAAATTCTAACAATAAAATAAGACTGCAGAGCGTAGTTTTCAAGCCCTGCATTTTAAACAGCTAGTAAATTTATGATGTATCAATAAAAGTAATTAAGTATAGAACAAAAAGGTTCTCATCTTCTCCAGATATGATGGAATATATGAGTCATTAATAAAGACAGACAAAACTGC
>JALSUJ010000028.1 GCA_027071355.1 Gammaproteobacteria bacterium
TGGAGGCAGGATGCCGAGATAAAGCGACACAGGGATGTGCTTGAGCGTCCCCGAAAATACAGGCACTGCAGGCAGATACGGTAATTTATGCTGAGTAATTACAGTTTTTCTTATTTAGTTTTTGGCTGTTAGCGAAAAAAGCCAGAATGCAGGGGAATCCGGTGCCAATCCGGAACTGTCGCGCAACGGTAATAAAGAGTTTTTGTAACAAAAACTCTTTTAAGTCCGGTTACCTGCCTGTTAATACCTAAAACCCGAGTCTCGCGTAAAGGCTCAGGGCGAGAAGATTTTGCACCGATCTCCTTCTCCCTCTGGCCATTAAGAGAATTTAACGATACCAGAGGAAATCATGCCTAATACTATTAATAATACCGAACCTGCACTAACTGCTGATACCGATATCCTGTTGAGTCAGGCTGAACGATTAAAACATCAGCACTCTGAACAGAGCTCCCCTTACAATAATTACCAGGTAGTTCGTCGCAATGGCAAACTAACCCGCTTTGACCGCAGTAAAATTGTGGTTGCCTTAAGCAAAGCATTTCTGGCAGTTGAAGGTGGTACGGCAGCGGCCTCCAGTCGGGTTCATGAACTGGTAGACGAACTGGCAGGTGATGTCGTTAACGCACTGTTCCGCCACCTGCCTGAAGATGCAACTGTACACATAGAAAATATTCAGGATCAGGTTGAACTGGCTCTTATGCGCAATGGCCAGCATAAAATAGCCCGGGCTTATGTACTCTATCGTGAACAGCAGGCACAGAAAAGAGCCTCCTCTGAAGAGCAGGATATGCCCTGCGAGAAAACTTCCCCGCAGATCCAGCTCATTGATGCTGATGGCCTGAAGAAACCACTTAATGAACAACGCCTCAAACAAATCCTGGCAGAAGCCGCCAGCGATCTAGATCATATTGACATCAATAAGGTTTTTCAAAGTACCTTAAACTCTGCATATGATGGCATGAATGAGCTCGACTTATACAATTCTCTGATCCTCAATGCCCGCAGCCTTATTGACCAGGAACCCCAGTATTCCCAGCTATCCGCTCGCCTGCTGCTGGACAATCTACGCCGTGAAAGTCTCAGCAAAATATATGGAAGACCACAGGAAGCCTCTCAATCTGAAATGGCGGAGCAATATGGTGATTATTTTAAACGTTATATTAAAAAAGGCATTGAGCTGGAATTACTT
>JALSUJ010000029.1 GCA_027071355.1 Gammaproteobacteria bacterium
TACTTTTTTAATGCCTTTTTCTCTTTTAAGTGAATCAACAAGTTCTGTAGCTTTGCCCTTGTCTTTACCATGCATCAATATTTCTTGCCAGCCGGCAAGATTACCTGTGTTTCTGCTTTTATCCGCCATAGGTTTTAATATTCCATCATTATTATAGCGATTTCTGAAAATAGCACGAAGTTCTAGAACATCAAATTGCTTAAAAAGTTTACGTATGCTTTCTGATTGAATGTTTTCCGTTTTGGTGATAAGCGTAATGCCCGGAACGATCTTTTCATCGAATTTAGCAATTATCCTTAGGTCTTCATTTGATTTTATGCTTTTTTTTGTTTCCGGCTGCGCTGAAACATGAAGAACTATGAATAAGCCCGTTACAATTGGTAATAAAAAGGAGATAAGTTTTTTCATGATAAGCTGGTTTTAAAATGTTAGTTGTATTTTGTTTTTTCCGTTAATATCGATCTTATAGAGCACTTCTTTCGAAAAGTCATCATTTGCATTGCTATAAATAATATATTTAGAATCAGGTGTCCACGCAGGAAACCGGCCATAATCGAACCTACGCTGGTTACTGCCGTCAGCGTTCATTAAATATATTTCAGTGTTGCTGCTCCAGGCTATCAGGCAGCCATCCGGAGACCATGCAGGGTATCTGTCATCCCTGTTATTCTCAGTAAGACGATATTCATTAATTAATGCAGTATCAATAATGTAAATATCTGGCGCAGGTGATGTCTGTCCTGGACCAGTTTTAGTATAAATAATCTTACTCCTATCGGGCGACCATGAAGCGTACATCCCATTATTTGTGGCTGGATATAAAAGCCTTTTTACTTTCTCGAAATCGGGTGACATTTCAAACACTCCTCCTTCTATTGATAATGGTGCACTAAAGAGGATTGATTGACCATCTAACGACCAGTCTGGCGAATATAGTTGTAATTCATTCACCCCTTGAAAGGTTCTAAGACTGTCCGCTTTGAGGTTAATAATTTGTAAAATACCGCCAGATGTAAAAACCAGCCATTCACCGTCAGGCGACCAGCTCGGGTGCCAATGATCGCCCTTTAACAATAGCTTGCGATTGGTGCCATCTGTATTTATAATATACAGGCCTGTTGGATAATTGTCAGGTTCCGGATATTCAAGGCACTTGTGATAATAAGCTATCAGCGTACCATCGGGCGATAC
>JALSUJ010000030.1 GCA_027071355.1 Gammaproteobacteria bacterium
ACCTTATTATTGATACCCCGGTTATTTATCCTGTACAGAACTTTGCCATACATAAAATACCTGATATAGATGATCTTATTGAAAACTCGGTTATGTGCGTCATGCTGCGGGGTGCTCTCCTGCCGTCTATGATTATGAGCAAAGAAATACAGGAGTATTCATCTTCCAGCTATCTTACTCCCTTTGCCCTGTTCAAGATAAAGCGGGATGATACAAAAAAAGAGTACAATATGAAGTATGTTCTCGATTTAAAGAGATCTTTTTTTAATCTGAAAGATCTTGACGGGAAAGATCTTATTTTTGCCGATCCGATGAATGCCACCGGCGGAAGTTTTGTAACGATTATCAAATACCTTCAGGATCAGGGAGTAAAACCGAAGTCTATCAAGTTTTTTAATGTTATTTCAGCTTTAAAAGGCTCTCTCCGGATCATCAGGGCAGTTGGAAATATTGACCTGTATACTCTATGGATGGATCCTGTTGTTAATACTGATGCTTACATTGTTCCGGGGCTGGGTGATGCAGGTGACAGAATAAACGGCCCGGATGCAGATGACAATTCCCGTAATATAATTCAATTAATAGCAGATTACGGAGCAAATATTTCAGCACTTTATCGATCTCAGGTTCGGGAAATTGAGAAGACAGTTCTTGAAAATTAGGTTTTGTTTTTTTGGCGGCATTCTCGTATTCTTTCTTTTGTTCACGACCGGGTGTCGGACTTCGCCGTCAATTTCCGAGCTGGCTGATGTTTACTATAATTTGGGTAATGCCTACAGTGAGCTTGGCCGCTCAGCAGATGCAGGGGCCGCTTACCGTAGAGCCTTTGTGCTTGAACCTGGTTTAATAAAAGCGGCATACAGCCTCGGGAAAGTGGATATAGAAGCCGGGAAATATGATGAAGGAATTGATATTTTCCGCACGCTTCTCAAGAAAGACAAAGATAATGCTATTGTTAAAGAAGCTCTTGCCTGGGGATACTACAGAAAAGGTGATAAAAAAAAGTCTCTTGAATGGTATAAAGATATTCTTTCGTCTGATGCATACAACAAAAACGCTCTGCATAATATATGTGTCCTTCTGATTTCTGAAGATAACTACACTGACGCATACCCCTATCTAAAGCAGTTGGAGGAGCTGGACCCCGGTGAGTTCTCTACGGATAAACAGCTGGGAATGGCAGGAAGTA
>JALSUJ010000031.1 GCA_027071355.1 Gammaproteobacteria bacterium
ATATCTATATGGCAAAGAGAGATTGAGGGGGATTTGCCTTACCCGCTTCATGTTTAAGAAATCAAACATTCAACATTAAAAATTCACCATTAGATAAAATATCAACTATCATTCCAGTACATAATAAAAAGGTAAGAGAAGATAAGGGTGGTTTATTTCGTGAAAAAAATCTTCTATATACTGCTCTGCTTGTGCCTGCTGATTTTGTTTTTTTTCTTCTGGCAGGTCTGGCAGAACAATCGTTCAGTTGAAAATGTTGCGCCAAAACAAATCCAGACACACTTCCAACGTACTGTTGGCTGGCTTGATGCCAACTATAAGCAGATCGAAAATGAACACAACCCCATTTTATGGTGGATGGTTAAGCAGGCCGCGAAAAATTCTCACAATACCACCTTAAATAACCTATACATCCGATATAAAAAAGATTACCTCGATAAACAGCCGGCAAACCTGTCAACACCGATGTTTGATACGTTATACCGACCACATCTACCTGATATTCTTACACTTTCATGGTTACAGCCATATCAGCTATTCTTTTTTTACGCATTAAGTTGTGATAAAAACTATGCCAATGAACCAATAATACAGCGACAGATGAAACCGGGGTTTTGTACTGCACATTTTCTGCACCCACGTTGTGTCACGCATCAGTTAATGGGGTTGCGTTTTATGCAACGCTATCAGTGCGGTTATGATAAAACAGTAAACCATACAATTGCAGCATTACAACATACAGTAATCAAAGAACTAACCTGGGATTTTCGAGTTACCGATGCCTATATACAACGCGTGCTGATGCTGGTGGACACAGGAGCAATTAAAAGCGTTAAACCGGTATGGATAAAAAATATTTTACAGGCACAAAGTAAAGATGGTAGCTGGGGTGATCTGTATCCGATTATCCCCCTGGGGAAAAATAAAGCACTTGGATTAACCAGTACCTACCCTAAAATAGGCCATAATACAGCCAGCTTTCACACGACCGCGCAGGGCTTATGGCTATTGAGCTTACTAAATAAGAAAACTGTGATCTGACCCCGGTTTTTCGTTTTCGTATATTAGAGAAAACTGTGATCTGACCCCGGTTTTTGTTGAAACACACTCAGCGTTCAGGCTCATTTCATATTGGACAAGGCTAGACCTTGATCTTCACGGGGTATACAGATAAAATATTCAACAGG
>JALSUJ010000032.1 GCA_027071355.1 Gammaproteobacteria bacterium
GTTCTAAATTTATAATGTTGTTCTTAATTTAACTTCCCCTCTGGTAAATAACTACGAGACTAAAGCTCTACCAGGCTCGCCGCAATATGCCGAATGCCATCCTCCAGAGTAAAATAATAGACCACCAGGATTTTTCCATCAGGCATTTCAACGGCCCATGGATAACCCACATCCCCACAATAACCATCATCACGGATAATCATTTCATCCCCTGTTAAGTGTTCACCCGAGGCATCCATTAAATGCGCTCTGATCCCATAAGGCTTATGTCTATAGCCATAGCAGAGAAAAATTCGCCCATCGGATAATTTAAGCGGGAGGGTTGGGTGTCCGACCAGTATTCTGTCCTGCCATGCTTCCCAGGTTGTTCCACAATCAGTGGAAAGAGCGGTAAATAAATGGTCATCGTTACGATTATTGCGAATAAAAGCCAATATCGTATTATCACTTAGATGCAGTAAAGAGGTTTCATTAAGACTGATTTTCTGTTCTGGATCTCTGGCGATCATAGCGTGGTATTGCCAGTTCCTACCCTGATCATGGGACATATACAGATGTGAGGATGAACCTTGATCACCCTTTAAAGTAGCATATACAGGTAATAACAACTTGCCATTAACTTCAATAGCCTGGCCTCGACTGGCACCACCACGATGCACACGTTTATGGCTAATAATATCGGCGGTGTCTGGAAGTTGAGGCAGATAATTATGTCCAGTCCAGGTTTGTCCGGCATCATAACTGAGTCGAGTAAATCCACCCCACATAATATAGTAACAACCGGTTATATCCGGGTGTCCGTAAAGGCGGGTACCTGATTCCACTAGAGCCGAAGCCAGTCTGGAATGAACGGGGTACCAGGAAAAAGAAGATAATAATAATGAACCATTATTTAAAACCAGAAGATTGGCATCCTGATCCGCTGCCTCCGGATTGATACTGATGGGGTGAGCTTCAGTTAATGGCTCAAGCTGTAAATCAAAATAAATCTGTGTCAGTTGAGAGCGCGGATCAATATGATCCACCTGAAGTTTAAGCTTTTTACTGGCTTCATCCTGATCATTGAGTAACCAGCGACTGTCCCTGGCTCGACGAAACATTAAAAGCAATTGCAAAGTACCGGAGGATGTACTATTAATAAGTACAATACTGGGAAAAGATGAAAAAAAGTGCTTATTTTTATAT
>JALSUJ010000033.1 GCA_027071355.1 Gammaproteobacteria bacterium
GATAAATATAGCGTTAGTTTATTTAATAAGTTTAATAAATAAAAAAAGATTTATAAATTTCTTAATTATTAAAACTATTATCGAATATCTATTAATAATTTTATTTGCCATTATTGATTGTATGGTTAATTGAGTGCATAATACTTTGCTAATATAATTAAGGTTTAGAATAGTTAAGGTTTACGGTATGAAAAAGATCACAATTATTGGTGCAGGAAATGTGGGTGCCCATGCAGCCGTGTCTGCGGCAACCCTGGAACTGGGGCATGTTGTTCTGCTGGATCAAAATAGTGATCTGGCTAAAGGCAAAGCTATCGATATTACCCAGTCAATGGCACTTATCCAAAGTGATTCTATTGTGACCGGTACCGGTGATTATCAGGATACGGCTGATTCTGATATTGTGGTTATCACGGCGGGTGTTTCCCGCAAGCCGGGTATGTCCAGAGATGATCTGTTATTTATTAATGCCAGTATTCTGGAGTCCATTGTTAAACAGGTTGTTGAGTATTCTCCGCAGTGTATTCTTATTATTGTGACTAACCCGGTTAATACCATGGTGCAGCTGGTGTATGAAGTCAGTGGTTTTCCTAAAGAACGGGTTATTGGTATGGCAGGTATTCTTGATGGCGGACGCTTTAAATATTTTATAGCCAGGGAACTTAATGTCGGTGCTAGTGAAGTGGTTACTATGGTATTAGGTGATCACGGTGAGTTAATGGTTCCGCTGGAAGATCATTGCCAGGTCAATGGTCAGCCCATTGCAGAATTATTATCCAGAGAATGTATAGAAGATATCGTCAGACGGGTTCAGCATGCCGGCTCGGAAATCGTTAATTTACTAAAAACGGGTTCAGCCTACTTTGCACCCGGCAGAGCTGTGATTCAAATGGTAAAAGCCATTTTAAGAGATGAACATCGAACGCTTCCCTGTGCGGTTTATCTGGATGGGGAATACGGTGTCAAAGGGACTTTTGTGGGCGTACCTGCAGTACTGGGTATTAATGGGGTAGAAAAAGTTATTGAAATCCACCTGACTGAAAAAGAAGCTTCAGCCTTTGAGCAATCCGTAGAACATATTTGTGCGCGCACCATTGAATTAAACAAAAAAAGATCGCTTAATTAGTGTGCATCTATAAATAGACTAATAAATTCGTCACTACAATTATTACTCTTATAAGT
>JALSUJ010000034.1 GCA_027071355.1 Gammaproteobacteria bacterium
GCATGCACACTGGTTACCTATACCACCATAACCGATGAAATCCACTACAATGCTCGGGAACCCCGGTGCTTTTCCGGGGCAGGCTGTTGGGCGGCTCTTTTCTGGTTACTCTTTTACAGCTGCAGGTGAAAGAGTAACTTGCCGAAGGCAAAATAACAGAGACCAGCAAAGCCAGCCCGGATGAGCAGTTTTGAACAATTCATGACAACACAGTTTCATCATGGTTTGTCTAATCGTAACGCAGAGCGTCACATAGTAAACTTCCTTTGGTAAAGGAGGATTGAGGGGGATTTGCTTTTACCATTCAAAATTCAACATTCATCATTCAAAATTAACCATTAACCCCAGCCACGAATATAAATAATAAAAAATAAATTCGCCAACGCATGTAACAGCACCACTACAATCAAATTCCTGCTGTATTGATAAACATAGCCAAACAACAACGAGGGAAAAAACACCAGCAACCCCACCCCGCCCTGCGAAGGAATATGCAATAGCATAAACAACAGAGAGCTAACAACATTCGCCAGCCAGGGTCGGCTACCAAAGTCTTGCAGCCGTTGCATAAAATAGCCCCGAAAAAACCATTCTTCTGGTAACGCAGTTAAAAAAATAATACTCAATGTTGTAAGTAGATAATCATTATGTAACCCTAACAATATTACAAAACCAGCCGCAATAAAAAGCCAGATAGATTGCTGGTATTTAAACGCCCTTAAACAGTCACATTGCCAGCCGCGATCCAGCAGCGGCAAAAACAATAACAGCGCGGTAAGAATTATGGCCCGATAATCCACCACAAAAAAGGCGCAGCCCGTGAGGGCTGCGCCATTGATAATGAGCAAAAACTTACTCATCGATTGCCGTCATTTTACATCATCAGGCTTTCTTCTTATCCTCATAAAACCTAATACAGACAGGAATATTGCAACAATCAACCAGTCTGCTCTGTCCTGAATGGCAACCGGTGTTGCTGAGATGCTGCAACCACTGGTGGAACTTGGGGGCACATTGGGTGAGCCTGCTAACAGAACCCCACTGGGATCAGCAATAACACCCACTGTCGGGTCAGTATCATTCGGTCCATTATCATAGATACGCAAAAACACACAGCTTGCGCCTTTGCGCAAGCCAGTATTATACCTGCCTTGCGGACCCTGACAGTTACCATTTGCATCAGCATTTGCAGTTCCTATCTGATCTTTCACAGAAGTATTGAAATTGCTCCATTTACCATTCATCAACTTCCTAAAGGATGCACCTTCAGGTATCGGTGCACTAAGTTTGAAAACCAGATCAATAAAAGGCGTGGTTACACCTTTAACAGAAAAATCAATACAACCACCAATACATTCTTTACCATCCTTATCATTCAGTAATGGATCCTTGCCAACTTCCGCTTGCGTAAGGCCAATACCTGACATATACCCAGTCTTAGTTGCAATACTACCCGCACCAACAGTAACCGGGTTTGGTGATGCTGAAGCCGAATCATCGACCGCAATAATGGGATTCGTGTCGCTGACATCATAGGCTGCCGCAGTACTGCCGCCACCAACAGTTGGCGCTTTAAATGCAACCGTACCAAACAGATGAAGAATATAATGCACGCCACCAAAACCAGAAGGATCACCAGGTGGTACGGTTGCATGATAAATCAGGCTGTAACTATCGCCAATCGAGCAATCCTTTCCACAGGTCATGGTTGCAATACCATTATCAAGTCCGTTATTTAATGGTATTGAAGGAATACCATTCCATGAAACATTCCACCCGGAAAGATCCAGTGTTACATTGCCTTTTTTATCATCGGTCAATATGCTGATAGGTTTGGTCGTTTGATCAACACCAGGGTTACCAAAAAATGTCCACACCTCATCAATATCAGGCATGGCTGCACTTGCAAGCTGTTTTACACCCAGCTTAAGATGGTTAAACCCAACAATTCCTGCTGTTGTTAACTTACCAGGGCTGACTTCCATTGAGAAATAGGAACCCTGATTCGGTTTGCCTGTACCTGCGTTGATAAGCAAAACAGCTTTAGCGGGTAATATACCCACACCACCGCTAACATTGATGACAACAGTAGCCAGATTTGAAGCCACACCATCATTGTCTTTCACCGTGTACTTAAATCTATCGGTTCCAATAAAACCTGCATTAGGTGTATAAGTAACTACCCCGGTTATTGGGTTTATAGTTGTTGTACCATGCTGTGCATCATTAGCAGGCGCAATATTTACTGTGGTTTTATCTATATTGCCATCACTGTCAGTATCATTAGCCGTAACATCAATGGTTACTGACGAAGCAGATGCTGTATCCAGGCTAGCATTATCATCAACAGCCACAGGGACTGCATTCTGTATCGTTATTGTTACAGTTGCGATATTTGATGTTAATAGTGTTTTACCAGGTGTACCTGCTGTTGGTCCACCTTTATCTGTTACATTATATGTAAATGTATCGTCAGGTGGACTTAAAGTACCAGCAACTGGTGTATAGCTAATATTACCTGTAACCGGATCAATAACAACTGTTCCCGAAGTTGTATCAGTTCCATTTGGATTAACTATTACTGTTTTTCTATTTATATCGCTATTACCATCAACATCTGTATCATTTGCTATAACATCTAGAACTTTTGGTATATATGTGGTACTCCCTATAGCCTTTCTATTTACTGTAAATGAATCATTAACTGCAACTGGTGCAGTATTTATTACAGGAGGTGCAGTTACAGTACCTTCAAGATGTACTGCATAAGGCGTACCCTGAAATATTCCAGATGGTACATTAGTTGAATAATCTAATGTAAATGTATCACCAAAAGCACAAGTTACTGCACATGTTACAACAGCATTGGCACCAGCGCCCATTGGTATAACACCACCATTCCATGCAACCATCCAACCGCTCATATCAAGCGTAACATTTCCTGCACCATCATCGCTTACAATTGTAATGGGAACAGATGAACCAGTCATGCCCGTACTAAAGAAAAAATCCCAAGCATTATCAATAGTTGGGCTTTCTGTTCCATTGGGCAACCCAACATGTGAACCTGATGGTGTCTGAACCTGTCCAAGTTTTATCCCTTCAAGCGCTCCTATTGGCACAAATGTAAACACATTAGGATTTGATTCCATTGAAAACCAGGAACCTGGTGAAGGTGCAGATGAAAGTGGTGCATTTGAAACAGTACCACCTGCAGCTTTATTAAATTTTAATACAGATGAGGGATCCATTGAAGCATTAGACAGTCCACTATAAGTAGCTGTTAATAAAAAAAACAGAACCCTGGCAATTATTAATTTTGCAAACATTCGATAAATCATAACCTAACTCCAGAAAATCATTCTATATAATCATAAATTGTAGTCAAACATATCTACAGGTAGTCTTAATATTTCATTGAAAAACTAACACCAACCGTATCCTGACTCATCGATAAACGCCCAAGGTTTGAGCCATCATCAGAAATATAAGTAGGCCCACTTTGCTCATAGCGGTAAGCATGAATATAGGAAGCATTAACCGCCATATCTGTAGACAGATTATACGTACCCCCCAGTGTCAGGTGATTCTGTACGGTTGCCGGTGCGACCAGGTTAAAAATAATTTGCGTATTTTCATTAATAGGGCTTTCAGAATAGTCCCAGCCTGCTCTGGCAATCCATTTTTCATTGATAGTGTACTCGGCACCAACCTTATAAACATTTCGACCGCCCCAACCAAAACCCAGGCCATTAGATAAACCTAATTGTCTGTCATTACTACCCAATGAACCAGCAGGATCACCTGCTAAATTAGGGCCAGTATTGGCAATCGATTTAACATCGTTATAAAAAGTTCTACTTATATCTAAGGCAAGCAGTAAATCCGGTGTTGCCTGATAACTAATCCCTAAACCCGCATTGGCCGGTATATCCATGGAACCATTTTCAGCAAATAGTTCGGTATATTTCTTAAACGTCTGCATCCACACTTTAGATGTATATTCCACACCCACTTTTACTTTACCAAAGTCACCCAGCCAGCCAACTCGAATACCTGTACCAAAAACCCAGTCTCTGCCCTGGTTAGTAAGTTTGTCAGGGGTGTTGCTGGGAGTAAAAGTAGAAAACAGATTGAGTCCGTAAGCAGAAAAGCGTGAAATACCAATAATTAGTGATGCGCCAAAACTGTTTATTTTATTTACCCGGTATGCAATGGTAGGCACAATTTCACCAATAACCAGATCAACACCGAGTTGAGAATTAATATTGCCCTGGCTCCCTCTGGCCGCCTCAAAAAAGTTGGTATTATATTTTGTACCACCGCCACCAACCGGTACAACACTTAAACCTAAGGTCGTCGTTTCACTTAGCTGGTAGGTTCCTCCCATGGAAGGCAGGATAAAGACTGAATCAATACCCATACCATTAATCTGCGCGGTACTACTTGAGCTTACCGAACCTAACTGCGCTTCGACATCCGGTTTAAAAATATCCACACCAATATCAAAGCGATTAGCCATGCCTGCTATCAAGGCAGGATTAGTAGCGGCAGACAATGAATCAGCCTGCACCGCAATGCCCGCCCCCCCCATGCCTTTGGCTTTATTGCCGTTACCAATAAGAAACATACCATTGGTTGCGTTAGCAATAGAAGGTAGTAACGCACAACCGAGTACCGTTACCATACCGACGGTAAATATTGTTTTCATTTCCTCATACTCCCATAAAATATTGGTTTACTGATTTGTCAACAATCAAGAAACAGTAGCAATATTCCAATGCTATTTCTGACTGAAACAATAAAATATTTTCCTTGCAGGCACATTACAAACTGCGCCATTCTATATACAAAATCCGTCATGTATTTATTATTGAATAAATTATGTATATAAATATGTATATAATTGGATTATTTAGTTAATCTAAACTATTTATAGATAATTTTTGACATTATATGTCTGCGACACAAATGTCAATAAGAAGAATAAGTTTATTTAATACATTGAATTATATTAGTTATTAGTTATATTATTATAATAAAAATTAATTATTTCAAATTTCACTGAATAGTCTATATTTTTACAATAATCACTAGAAACTATTAGCCACTTTTCATTAGTAAAATTCTACAAATCAAGCGCTCTGATTAATGGCTCCAAATGCTTCTCATAGTTTTTCCAGCGTGCGGTTGACTTTGTGTACATTTTTTGGCGAACCTGATCATAACTGGCGGTGATAACACTACGTTTTGCTTTGTAAAACTCTAGAACTCTATCGTCCCACTCAAGCTCAACGAAATCAATTAACTCTCGTGATATTTTCTCCTGGTTAGCAACCAGTTCCTCGTATTGCACTTCATAAATGGGTATGCCGATAAGGCTTTTCCAATGCGCCATTACCTTTTCATAAAGTTTGTAATATTCACCCAGATTCTTAAGCCTTGTTGCGTAATAATGGCTATCATCAAAATTCTGGAAGTAAATTGACAGACAAGTATCTCTTGGGTCACGTTTACAGTGTATGATTTTTGCATTGGGAAACATTTGAGATATCAGCCCAAGATAAAGATAATTAGCCAGCGTTTTATCAACAACACGTTTAGACTTTGCATTCAGCTGATTTATTTCTTTTAAATAGCGCTCCGAAAACTTGTTGAGAATATCTGTAGTCAGGTTTTTCAGGTTACCGGGGTAAGCACTGCCCTTCCCCAGATACTCGGGTAAGTCTTTTATGATACCGGGCAGGATACCAACTTCGCCAACACCGAATAAATCAGGGTGACTGGCAAGTATCTGCTCAGTAAGAGTCGTACCCGATCTGGGCATTCCTACAATAAAGATAATGCGATCAGTATTTTGCGTGGATTTTGGTGATTGAATAAAATAATTCCAGTCACAGGTTTTAATCAAGGTAACAATACAAGCAGCTTCTTCAATTGAGTTAAAAATATCCGTTTTCAGCTTATTACCCTGGTCAAAATGTAAAAAGGCTTTATCGTATTCTTTAAGACGGTCATAAATTTTGCCTAATGAAAAATGTATCTGTCGGGCATTGATGGTATCGTCCTGCGTACAGGATAGTACCTGCTCAAGATACTCAGCAGCTTGCGGGCAGCTATCAAAATGACGGCAGATATTTGCAAAGGCAATACCAATATCAGGGCTGTTTGTGTGCTTGTTAATATTGGGTTTAAGCAAGTCATAAGCCTGCTGTAATTCACCCATCTGGTCATACACCTTGGCCAGGCCAGCAATAGCGTTAAGATCGTTTTTATTCGTCGCAAGAACCTTTTCAAACCAGCTTTTTGCATCTTCGACCCGGTTCTGAACGATATTCAGGTAACCAAGCCCCATAAAAGCATGGACATCACCCGGATGCAATTTAAGAACCTTCTTATATTGCTTTTCCGCAGCGTCCAGTTGCGCAAGATCAAATAGCAATTTACCAAGAAAATAATGGGCACTAACCAGTTTGGGATCAATTTGTATAGCTTTCTCGAAGTAAGTTCTGGCAATATCCAGTTTACTCTGCATTTGATAAATTCGTCCAAGACCAAATAATGCTTTCGTTGAAGCAGGATCAGCCTTAATGACCTGACTAAAATATTCATTTGCTGCTTCAAGTTTATTCTGGCTAAAAAGCACAATAGCAAGTTCAAGTGCCGTTTGTACAGCATCAGGTTGTAATTTTAGTGCATTACTGAATGCCAACTCAGCTTCACACAAATTACCCAGTTGTTGACACGCCTTACCTAATGCAAAATGAACCTGAGGCTGATTGGTATCCAGTTTTATTGCTTCCTGATAGCACTGAATTGTCCGATCAAACTCATTCATCTGTCCATAAATAGTCCCTAGAATAAAACAGGACTGCGCACTTCTATGTTTCTTTTTATGTAAATTACACAATAAATCTCTTGCTTGCGTAAACTGTCCGGACTGACATAATATAGTTGCTTGCTGAATTGCCTGTTGTATTTTCTGGTTTTTGGGTAAAGTCATAGATATAAAATTGTGTAATAATTAGAGGTATAAAATAACTGTTTTCAGTAAGAATATCTCTAAACAAAAACAATTTGTCATTAAAAAGAAACAATTTACTTTAAAGCCAGTCATTTTACCAACTATATCTATTACTATGTAGCATTACCATAACAAATTTCATAAAAAATCACATAACAGGAATGGTTGAGATCAGTGCAGCTATAATACTAACTTCTTTAAAATACTTGGGCTTAATAAGATCGTACTAATATGGCTAAAAACAAACAATCCGGATTATTGACAAAAAAACGCGCAAAAAAGCAGTTTGATCAAAAAAAATTTGCAATGGCAGCCAATAGTTATGCTGCCATATGCAATAAGAGACCGAATGACGAAGATGCCTGGGTAATGTATGGACTTTGCAAGCAATATCTAGGGGAACTTGATAATGCGATCAATATCTTTAAACATGCAGCTACTATCAATCCTGATTCTGCCCTGATTCATAATAAAAAAGGGGAAGCTTATTTCAGGAAAAACCAGATTGATATGGCAATCGAAGATTTCCGTATGGCAGTACAACTGAATAATAAACAACCTGAAGCACATGACAATCTTACGAAATCCTTGCTTCTTGTCGGGTACTTTCATGAAACCATTAAAGCTTGCAATGAAGCAATAAAAATCTATCCAGATAATGCCGAGTTTCATTGCAGGTTAGGTGCCGCACTGGAGAAAACAAACCAGATCGATGAATCAAAAAAGGCCATAATCAATGCACTACAAATTGAACCGCAACATATTCGCGCAAATTTCATCTCTGCGAAAATTGACAGGCGAGAAGGCAGGAATGAAGATGCCAGAGATCGCTTGATTGCTTTGCTACAATATAATCTGCCACCGGCAGAAGCTGCAACTCTGTCTGCAGAATTAGGTAATGTACTCGACCAACTGGGTGATTACACAGAGGCTTATAAACAATTTGAAACCAGTAATCGATATCTTGCCAGTATGGTAACAAAAGAACAGGCAGAAAAAGAAACAATCCTGATACATATCAATCGTTTGATTTTCTGGTTGAGTGAAAAGAATACGACTGACTGGGACAAACAGACATTCAGTGATAATGTGCAAACACCGGTTTTTCTTGTCGGTTTTCCACGCTCTGGCACGACCTTAACTGAACAGATAATTTCAACATTAGACAACGTATTACCGAGTGATGAGAAACCCTTTATAAGTCATTTAATTCGGGAACTCCCTGAACTATTACAACGGCAATTTAACTATCCTGCGGATCTTTCTACATTAACAAAAACTGAAATTGAACTACTCCGACAGCGTTACTGGCAGCTTGTAAATACAATGCTTGGCAACAATAATTCAGCTAAGAAACTGCTTGATAAATTACCACTCAATATAATTGATCTGATTTTTATTTATCGTATATTCCCTGATGCCAGGATTATTGTTGTCATACGTGACCCACGAGATTGCATACTCAGTTGTTTTATGCAGCCATTTCAACCTAATCAGTCAATGATTAATTTCCTTACATTAAAACAATCCGCAAAGTTTTATACCACCGTGATGAAACTATGGATGCGATATAAAACAGTATTAAATTTAAGCTATACAGAATTGCGCTATGAGGATCTTGTTAATGATTTTGAAACTGAAACAAAGAAACTGATTACCTTTATTGGCGAAAACTGGAATGAAGATATTCTGGAGTATCACAAACGCGCATCCAGTCGGAATGTAACAACACCTAGCTATAGCGCAATTGCCTCCCCTGTTTACACCTCAGCAGTAAATCGTTGGGAAAATTATAAACCACAAATGGAAGCACTAACTGCCGAACTTACTCCATATATTAAAGAATTTAAATACTTGTAGAAAATATCATAATGGCAACAATCCATTCTCGAACCTGTGAGTTATTTAATACCGGCAAATTGAATTATTCCATTGGCAGATTCGATAATGCCATTACAAATTTTGAAGAATCATTAATACTGGAATCCGAGTCGCCACAGTCACATAGCAATTTATTGTTAAGCCTTAATTACAGAGATGATTATAGCCCTGAAAGAATATTCAAAATACACTGCGATTTCTATCAGCGGTTTTGCCAGCCACTTGAAAAGTTTTTTAAACCACATAGCAATAATCCAGACCCTGAGCGTCGAATTAAAATAGGTTATGTATCACCAGATTTTCGAGGACATGCTGTTGCCTTTTTTATTGCACCTGTTTTGATGCAACATAATGCTGAGCGTTTTGAGGTTTTTGCCTATTACAATAACAGGCAGGTTGATGGCTTCACACAAAATATCCAGAAACTTTCTCATCACTGGAGAAATATTTCTGATGTTAGTGATGAACAAGTTGTTGAGCAGATTAGAAAGGACAAAATCGATATACTTGTTGACCTGGCAGGACATTCTGCATTTAATCGTTTACTGGTATTTGCCTACAAACCGGCACCTGTTCAGATGACATGGTTAGGCTATCCCAATACTACCGGTCTTCCCACTATTGATTACCGTTGCACGGATAATAATGCAGACCCGGAAGGAACAAGTGAGTCCTGCTATTCAGAAAAAATATATCGACTTCCTGACACTTTTCTATGTTACTCACCCTTGCGTCCATGCCCTGAAACAGGTCAACTTCCATCTATCAATAATGGCTACATTACATTTGGCTCACTCAATAATTTTTCTAAGGTCAATAAAAGTGTTATTAAACTCTGGATTAAAATTTTAAAAACCGTACCGCATTCAAAACTGGTACTGATCTATAATAATCCGGATAAGAGCTTGGTAGATAAAGCCATTGCAAACGCTAAAACAAGTAATGAGATACCTTTTGCAAGCCTGAGGGCGCTCAGTAATCTTAACCATGCAAAAAAGGCTTTTATAAAGGCGGGGTTATCGACTGACCGCGTTATGATAAGAGAACGTTCAGCAACAGACCAGCTACATTTACAGTTATATCAGCATATTGATATTGCACTTGACCCCTTCCCTTACAATGGCACGACAACGACCATGGAATCACTCTGGATGGGTGTACCAGTTATAACCAAACAAGGGAACTCGCATGTAAGCCGGGTAAGTAGCGGCATATTAAAAAATATTGGACTCACTGAGCTAATTGCCGGTTCTGATAAAGAATATATCAATATCGCAAAACACCTGGCAATGAACACAGACAGATTAAAAACCCTTAGAAAAACATTACGTTCCATAATGAGCCAGTCTAACCTGATGAATGCAAAAGGTTTCACAAAAAATCTTGAAGCAATGTATGCCTCAATATGGAAAGACTGGTGCGAGCATAACAAAGTATAATAAGCCTTTCTCCATCATACAATCTGAGATTGACACCACTTCTGCCAGATATCTTTATAAACCAGCTCTATTTTTCTTGCAAAACCGGCACCGTCACACAACGGTGAATCTTGCATTTGTTGTCTTAATGTCTTTCTATAATTAATAATACGACCGGCATCATTCGCCAGTGCCTTTGCGATGTTAATATAAACTTCTGAACTGTTTGCGATTAGCTCCTCAGTACCAACTGCGGTTAACAGACTTTTCCCAACACAACTGGCATGTACTTTACCGGCTAAAGTGATTACCGGTACGCCCATATACAAAGCTTCACAAGTTGTGGTGGTACCATTATAGGGAAAGGTATCCAAAGCAATATCAATACGACTATACGTATCAAGATGATCTTTTAAGGTAGGTACCAATCCTCTTAACTCAACCCGTTCAGGTAAAATACCAAGTTGGCAGAACATGGCAAGATACCTTTTTCTGCTTGCTTTATCTGACAGCGAGGGATTTTTTATCAGAATATGGCTGTCAGACACATAATGCAGGAGTTCCGCCCATTGTTTAACAACCGTTTCATTTATTTTTGCCAGGTTATTAAATGAGCCAAACGTTATCAATCCATTTTTTTCAACCGGCGCAGGGCTGACTGCCGGACATGTAGCCGGTGGTTTATAACACAGAAAACATCCTTTTAATCGCAGCAATTGTTCCGTATAAAAAACATCATTGCCAGGTAAATCGGCAAATTCATCGGTAAGACGATAATCCATTGTATCCAGCCCGGTTGTTGCTGGATAGCCTAACCATGTCACCTGCACAGGGGCTGGTTTATAGCCAAATAAAGTCAGTCTGTTTCGGGCGGTATGACCGGATAAGTCCACCAGAATATCAATTTTATCATTCATAATCTGGCTGGCTGCCTGACTATCATCCATATTACTGATATCTCGCCAGTAATCAGCTACCTTTTGAAATCGACCTGTCGTTTCATCCTGATGCGGGGTGCAGGCATAACAAAAAACTTCAACCTTATTCTTATCATGGTTTACCAGTAACGGCTCTAGAAAATAGGCAACCGAATGGGTGCGAAAATCCGGGGACACATAGCCAATACGAAGCAGCCGATCCTTTTGAATCGTATTCGTATATTGCCTCGATAACCCCACTTTAAACCGGTGTCTTTCTCCCCATTTTATATGTTCATTCAGTAAATCAACGGCACAAAATTCAGCCAGGTAATTAAGACTCAGTAAATAGTTGGAATGAAAGCAGGCATTGCCCGGTTCCAGCCTTAAAGCCTGATGATGTGCGTCAACTGCCTCCTGATATTTTCCCTGCTGACACAAAGTAGCACCAAGGCCATCATAACAGGATGCATTTTGCTGGTATTTCAATGAACGACGATAATATTTTTCTGCCTGCTCCAGTTCACCACCTAGAAAATAACAGGCAGCGATATTCTGGTTTATAGCTATTTTTTGTGGCTGAAGCCTAAGGTTACGCTTATAAAACTGAATCGCTTCTTTAAACCGCCCTCTGGATGCCTGTGTTTTTGCGAGTGCTGCAAGAATTTCCGTATTTTTTGGTGCCAGTTTAAGCGCCTTTGAATAAGTGGAAATAGCTTGTTCGACTTCTCCTGAATAATTTAATGCATTGGCAAGGTTAATCAATGCCTGCACATTTCGAGGTTTTATTTTATTAACTTGCCGAAAGCACTCGACAGCCTCTTTAAACCTGCCACTATTCCCCAGAAGTGCGCCCTGCATGAGCCATATCTCAATGTTACGCGGGTATTGTTTCTTCAGCGGTTCAAGTAACTGTAATGCCTGAGCTGTTTGCCCGGTCTTTGCAAGAGACTGTATATATAATAATTCCTGTTTCAATTACACAACCTATATCTCAAAAAAAATGTATCTCAAAAAAAACATTACACTAAAGTTCCTGCTCACCAAATACCTCAAGCAATGGCGCAATATATTCCTTATAATTTTTCCACCGATTGAGTGATGAGGTATAAAGCCCCTGCCGTACCTGATCAAAACTTGCCGTTGCCATTGCCCGGTCAGCCTCATAAAAGTGCAGGCAACTTTCATCCCATGGCAAATCCAGATGTGTTAACATTTTTCGCGTAACACTCTCAACGTTTGTGACCAGTTCCGCGTAGTTAACATCTATTATCGGGATATCCAGCACCGCTTTCCAGTGACTGATTATCTTATTATAAGATTGATAATACAGAATAATATCATTGAGCTTATTGCTAAAGGCAAGTCCACGACTAAAATGCTGAAAAAAGATAGATAAACAAATATCTCTTGGATCACGTTGGCAATGAATGATACGGGCTTTTGGAAATAGCTGACTAATTAAGCCCAGATTAAAAACATTTGCCGGCATTTTATCGGTTATTCTAATGGTATTACCTGCCTGCTTTGTGGCAACAGCTAAATAGCCTTGTGCTAATTCAGTCAGTTTTTCCTGATTAATTGTGGAGAGATTCTCAACATAATCATAAGCCACTTTATTATTGCCTAATGCATTGGCAATTTCATTGATTTCATTACTTTCACCAATACCAGACACCGCTGCATGGCTGGTCAGTATTTGTTCCACCAGACTGGTACCTGACCTTGGCATCCCGACAATAAAAACCGGTCGCTCATCCATGCAGGATGAACGTGCCAGTGTTGCAATAGAGCTTGAATTATATGCTACGACGATGCCATCAATGGCTTTATTGTGACTTGCACCATTAAATTCTCCGGGTAAAATCTGATTCGCTTTTACGTAATGCGAATATGCCTTGTCATAATGTCCCAATCTATCATGCAATTTGCCTGAGAGATAATGCATATCAATCAGGCTAGCCTGACTGATATTCTTTTTTTCTATCAAGTCCTCTGCCAATGAGATAACGGCTGCACACTCGTTATATCGGTGACATAACTGACCATAAGCTAAAACAATGGCTGGGGGAATAGAGACAGGTGTTGTTCCATTAGCATTAACCAGCGCCACCACTTTTTCATGTGCCTTATCAAACTGCCCTAATTTATACAGAATAGTAACCTGCTCTGCCACAGCATCATAATTTTCAGGCTTATGTTGTAAAGATTGCTCAATAAAATCTTTTGCCTGTTCCAGCTCCCCCAGTAACTGACACACTCTGGCAAGCTCATATAAGACAATAGCCGGTTGTTGGCTGTTAACCTGCGCCTGCTGAAAATATTTTTTTGCCTGGCGTAATTCACCCATATTGCACAATGATACCGCCAGATTCATATTAACTTCTTCGTTCTCCGGCATGGTACGCAAAACCTGCTTATAGCTGGCTACCGCCACATGCCATTTACCTAGCGCCAGAAAGCAATTTCCCAGCACAAAATGCGCCTGAGGGTGACCGGGAGCTAATTGCAAAACACGCTGCAATATTGTTATCGCCTGCTCAGGTTTGCCACTGGCATATAAAGCGCTACCCAGGTTATTTAAAATCCCGGCATTATTCTTATCCAGCTTTAGCGCTTTATTTAACTGTTTTATCGCCTCCTCATAATTTTGCAAAGCACAACAGGCACTGCCCACCATGGAATAAGCCACCGCATTTTTCGGGTCCAGGCTAATGACTTTTTTAGCGCAATCAATTACTCCCTGATATTGCCTTTTACGACCATAGATTGATGCCAGCATTAACCAGGCAGGAAGTAAACGAGGTGTTTTTTTACAGACATTAGACAATAACAGCTCTGCCTTATCCAGCTTATTTTGTTGCAGCAAGGATTCTGCCTTCTTTAATTGCGCCTGTAACTGCTGAGGTTTGTTTGCCATAAAGAATGATAAAAGTGGAATTAAACAATAAAAAAGCCCTGCCGTAAAGACAGGGCTTTTATTATAACGTTAATTTGTCAAATTAAAGCAAATTTACGTTACCATAGTAAAATAAGTAAAACTTAAGATACTTTACGACGGCGTGCTACACCAACCAGACCTAACAGACCGGAACCAAACAGCCATGCTGCAGCAGGTACAGGAACAGCTGGTGCTGATTGAGTAAGGGTACCATTAAATGCAGGGTGGAAACCTGGGAATGCAGAACTACTTGCAAGAATGGTTGTGCTAACTACAGAAACAGTGGCTGTATTACCAGTCGCTGTAACGTCCCATAATGATGCAACAGGAATATTGGAATTTACACTCCAGTCAAACAGCATATTAGCAGTACCAGCTGCAGTTCCACCTTGACCATAAGTACCATCACCATTATCAGCAATAGAAATATTGTGAGCGGTCCATACAGAAGCATAGAATGTGGTTGTATTAGAAATAGAGACAGAACTATTACCAAAGTCAAAAGACCATGCCTGTGCTGGTGTAGGAGCGCCAACAGCACCACCGCCAGGAGAAGTCATTGAGAAAGAGTAAGTACCAGTCCAGACACCGGTTAAACCAGCAGTACCAGCTTCAGCAGTGACGGCAACAGTACCAAGAGAAAGCGCAAGTGCAGCAGCTAATGCAGTTTTTTTCATATTAATATCCTCTGATATTTAGAAGTTTAGTTTTATTTAAGATACCCCAATAATTGTTGCATCTTGCGAATCATATATGCAATGACAATGCCAATATTATTAATATCATTATTTTCAACTAGATAGGCATATTCAGGCTTTGTCTTTTATGTCCGCCCTGAATACTCTGTAAAAATATCCGACAAAAAATATCGACTCACAACTAAAAATGGCGAGAAAATTCCTAACTGACAATATGGCATATTTTCTATTATATTGTTTTTATTACTTATTTTATAACCAACCAATAGAACAATCGGTGTGTAATTTTGTGTAAAGAATTCCGATAAAAAATTACCCATTTACCTTATAGATTTAATGCTATTAAAAAAAATAACTGGATTATATTTATAACATATTGATTATATTAGTTATATATTACACATCACCCCTGCTTAAAGAATGTAAAGAATCCTTACTATTGTTACTAAATTCAATAAATACTTTACATTCATGTATGCTATCGTATAAAAATGCCAGCTATAAAACGATAAAATCCAATCTGGAGTCTAATTTAATGATTAACAGCCATTCAAATGAATCAACTAACCAGGAATTAACCAGTCAGGCACAATACTGTTTACACAGCGGCCAGTTCAAAAAGGCAGAATCACTGTATTCACAACTATGTACTATTGATAATACAAATGAAGAGATATGGTTATTACATGCTGTTGCCGCAGCAGAAGCCGGTATGTTGCAAACCGCACTTACCAGTGCAAGCAGGGCAATAGAACTGGATAATACTTATGTAGAGGCCTACCTGACAA
>JALSUJ010000035.1 GCA_027071355.1 Gammaproteobacteria bacterium
GGGTAATACCATTATGAAAGGTAATGCTCGTAAAGTTCGTCGATTATTTCATGATAAAGTCATTGCCGGCTTTGCCGGAGGGACTGCTGATGCTTTTACCCTGTTTGAGCGATTTGAGGCCAAGCTGGAAAAACATCGAGGTCAGCTGGTACGTTCAGCTGTGGAACTGGCAAAAGACTGGCGTACGGAACAGTCACTGAGAAAGCTCGAAGCCTTACTGGCAGTGGCTGATAAGGATGCTTCTCTTATCATTACTGGCAATGGAGATGTTATTGAGCCCGAGGAAGGCTTAATTGCCATTGGCTCCGGGGGGCCTTATGCTCAGTCGGCTGCGCGCGCCTTACTGGATAATACCGAACTCAGTGCTCAGGAAATTGTTAAAAAAGGTCTGACTATAGCCGGTGATATCTGTATCTACACCAATCATAATCAAACGATTGAAGTACTGGATCTGGACTAATACAGCTTTGAGCCAACTTAGCCTTGAGCCAACGCAGCCTTGAGCAAAAAAAACTAAATACATGAACAGCAGGAGCAAATAGAATCAATGTCTCAGATGACACCCAGAGAAATTGTACAGGAGCTGGATAAACATATTATCGGTCAGGCAGACGCCAAACGCGCGGTTGCTATTGCCCTGCGTAATCGCTGGCGCAGAAGCCAGGTTAATGAGCCGCTGCGCAGTGAGATCACACCTAAAAACATTTTAATGATTGGGCCGACCGGTGTGGGTAAAACAGAAATTGCCCGTCGTCTGGCTCGTCTGGCCAATGCGCCTTTTATAAAAATTGAAGCCACTAAGTTTACCGAAGTAGGCTATGTGGGTCGCGATGTTGAGTCTATCATCCGCGATCTGGTGGATGTTTCCATTAAAATGACTCGTGAACAGGCAACTGAAAAAGTCCAGCATCGGGCTATGGATGCGGCAGAAGATCGGGTGCTGGATATTTTATTACCCCCGGCTCGTGGTAGCGATGAATGGGATGCTGATGCCAGCCCGGCTTCCGCTGCGGATAATTCCACCCGGCAGAAATTTCGTAAAATGCTGCGAGAAGGCAAGCTGGATGACAAAGAAATAGAAGTTGATATTAATGCACCAAGTGTGGGTGTGGAAATTATGGCACCGCCGGGCATGGAAGAAATGACCAGCCAGCTGCAGGGCATGTTTCAGAATCTTGGCGGTGGCGGAAAAACGAAACGCAGCAAGATGCTGCTTAAAGATGCCATGAAAGTTCTGACCGAAGAAGAAGCCGGTAAACTGGTCAATGAAGAAGAGATAAAACAACATGCCGTCAATAATGCCGAACAAAACGGCATTGTTTTTCTGGATGAAATAGACAAAATTGCGACCCGCAGTGAAGGCCGCGGGCCGGAAGTATCACGCGAAGGTGTACAGCGGGACTTATTGCCGCTGGTAGAAGGCAGTACGGTTTCCACCAAGTATGGGATGATTAAAACCGATCATATACTGTTTATCTGTTCCGGTGCTTTTCATCTGTCCAAACCGTCTGATTTAATACCGGAATTACAGGGGCGTTTACCGATTCGGGTAGAGCTTAGTGCGCTGGATGTGAAAGACTTTAGCCGTATTCTGGTTGAACCGGATGCCTCCTTAACGGAACAGTATCGTGCTTTGATGAATACTGAAGGTCTGCAGCTAGATTTTCAGGACAGTGCCATTGAGCGTATTGCTGAAGTAGCCTTTACGGTGAATGAGTCCACAGAAAATATTGGTGCCAGACGTCTGCATACCATTATGGAACGTTTGCTGGAGTCAATATCTTTTGACGCTTCAGACAGCAGTGATGAGGTGCTGGTAATTGACGGCACTTATGTGGATAAACAGCTGGGTGATCTGGCTATTAATGAAGATCTGTCACGTTATATATTGTAAACACGATTATTATTGAATTTTTAAAGCCCGGACACAGTCTGTTCGGGACAAAGGGTAATGCTTATGTCTGAATCAACAAAAACACCGACACCAACAGAAATTAACTTTCATCAGAAGTCCCGTGAACTGGAAATTGCCTTTGATGATGGCTCCCGTTTTGCCTTCAGCAGTGAATTTTTAAGAGTGCATTCACCTTCTGCAGAAGTCAGAGGCCATGCACCAGGTGAAGAGACTCTGCAAATTGGTAAAGAAAATGTCAATATCGAGTCGCTGGAACCGGTGGGCAACTATGCTATCAAGATCAATTTTTCGGATGGTCATGACAGCGGTATTTTTTCCTGGGATTTATTTTATGAATATGGAAAAAATCAGGATAAAATGTGGCAGTCGTATCTGGATAAACTGAAGGAAGCCGGCCACGAACGTAAAATTAATTAATTTGACTGCCGTTTTTATAAAATGACGGCAGGTTTTTAAGTTATACCTCATTGACAGGCTGCCCCATGCTTTGCTATGGGAGGCAGATTGCGTATTTTTTTTCCAGATTTCGGCAAAAGTGCAGCAAAAAATCCTTATCTCACCTATTTTTATCAGAAATTTATCAATTTTTTTTCCCTCTTATAGCCAGCAATGGTAATATTAGCGTTTAATAATTTGTAACAAGCCTAGTATAAATTACCGTCTTTGACTGTGATTTTGAATCTTGGTGAGAGTTACAATCACCTTAAATATTAGTTCCAGGAGAGTTTCTATGTCGGCAGGTGAACATACCAAGCCATTGAATATGACCGAGCGGCGGTCAACGATTGAAGAATATACTCAATTCTGCCTTGAGGAAAAGGAACGTCGTATGAATTCAGGCGCAGACTTTGATGAACAGTCCTTTGATGAAGCCACAGAGCTGACTTTGCGTAAACTTGAAATGCTTGCAGATGAGGGCTGGGTATGATTATTCATAGTATCAGTGCAAAAAATGTACTTAAATACCAGACTCTGGAACTTAACGACCTGCCTGAGGAAGGCATTATTGCTATCAGTGGTTTTAATGAATCCGGTAAAAGTACCATTGGTGAAACCATCTGTTTTGCCCTGTTTGGCAGGACGTTCTCTATTGCAGAAGATGAGCTGGACAAGATTATTCGCTGGGGTGCCAGTGATTGTTCGGTAACCATTCGTTTCAGCAATCAGAAAGCCGGCGAGAATAGCGATGAGCAATTTGCCATCACCCGTATGCTGGACTGCGATGGCAATCACTCTGCTAAGCTTTATCAGGTTTATAATGAGGACAATCCTCTGGCACGGGGAGTAGAACGGGTTGAAGAAGCCCTGTTTGAACTGACCTCTGTAGAGTTTGATGAATTTATAGAGTCCTTTTATCTGGCACAAAGAGAAATTACTACACCCCATCCGCATAGCTACGCGTTGAAAACCATGGCCGGTATTGCCACTATGGAATATTGTGAGCAGGGTATTCAGGAGGATGTCGAGCAGGATGTGGAAGCATCTGAAGAACTCATTAACCGTATTGAATTACTGGAGGAAGAAATTGAAGCGCTGGAACTGGATGATCAGCATCTGGATAATTTGACTGCACAGCATAATAAACTACGGGAAGAAAAAGCCGCTATTGATGAAAATCTGAGCAGTTTAAACAGTCAGGTAGATCAATATAATGAGGCTCGCCCGCAACGTGAGCATTATCAGTCTAAAAAAGGTCGTGCTTCATTCTGGCGTTTTATCAGCCTGCTGCTTGCAGCCGCATCCTTTGGACTCTGGTGGGTATTGCTGAAAATGCCGGACAGCGCAATTTTTACTCAGGTCAATAAATTAATACAGACTAATATTCCGCAGTTTAGCAGTGAATATTATCCCTATCTATTATATGCCGGTGCTGGATTTACCCTGTTATTTATTATTTTCTGGGCCATGATCATCAGTCATAAAGGCAATATTCAACGTCTGAGTGAAGCCGGCCAGGCACTTGCAGAACAATTAAGAAACATGAATGAGCTGCGTAATGAAAGCATGAACGAAGCCAGAGAGATGTTTATTAATCGTGTGGCAAAAAGCATGATAGCTGAAAAAGAGCTGTCCAAAGGGCTACAGGAAGATAATAGTTATCTGATCCAGCAACAGGAAAGCCTGACTGAAAAAATCAGTGAATTATCCAGTGCTCTGGTTATTGAACGTGAACGGGTGAAAAAAGTCGCTGACCTGCTGGAAAAAGTAGATACCCTGCAGGAACAGATCGATGAAAAAGCCAGACGGAATCAGATTCGGGAACTGGCATCAGAGCTATTAATGGGAGCGACCCGACATTTGTCTAAACGTTTTAACCATGTGATCCGCGATCACGTCAGCAAGACCTTGCCGCTGTTTACTGAAAATCGCTACGAACACCTGCAGATTGATGAAGATCTGACGGTTCGGGTCTTTTCCAATGAGAAACATGACTTTATGGAACTGGATGAAATTTCCAGTGGTACTCAAAGACAGATCATGCTGGCCGTGCGCCTGGCCCTGTCTCAGGAAATGGTGAGTAGGAA
>JALSUJ010000036.1 GCA_027071355.1 Gammaproteobacteria bacterium
CTTTTAAGGTGGCTGAAAAAATTCGTTCAGCCATTGAAAAACTGGAGTTTCATTACCGGGGTAGCAATGTCAAAGTAACCATTTCCTGCGGTATCGATCTGTTTGTTGAAGGTGATACGCCTGAAACCGCTTTTGCCAAAGCAGATAAGGCTCTGTATCAGGCCAAAGAGCAGGGTAGAAATCGATGTGTTATTGCACAGACCGGGTGATGAATGATTGAATTGATCCTCGGGGGCGCTCGTTCAGGAAAAAGCCGACTGGCAGAATCACGGGTTATGCAATGGTCGGAAAGTAGTTTAGATGCTGGTTCAGACAGCCGCTTTAAAGATACTGGCGAAAATATTATTTATATTGCCACGGCTAGCGCCGGTGATCAGGAAATGCAGCAGCGAATTGAGCTGCATAAGAGCAGGCGTCCCGCACACTGGCAATTAATTGAAGAGCCGCTGTATCTGGCTGAGGTCTTAAAACAAAATAACCGTACAGGCACAATTATCCTGATAGACTGCTTAACTTTATGGTTAAGTAATTTATTATGTCATCAGGAGCGAAGTATTTTTTTAATAGAAAAAAAGCAATTTTTAACACAGTTACAGGAGACTCAGGCAGATATTGTGATGGTCAGTAATGAAACAGGAATGGGCGTTGTACCAATGGGAGAACTGACCCGGCGTTATGTGGATGAATCCGGCTGGTTGCATCAGGAACTGGCACAGATAAGTGATAAGGTAACTCTGGTTGTTGCTGGACTGGAACACGCTTTAAAAAATAACTTTGCAGACGGTGAACTATAATGTCTAACTGGTTTAATCTTCCCATAAGTGCGCCTGATGATGATTATCAGCAGCAGGCTCAGATAGTGCAGAGTCAGTTAACCAAACCCCAGGGCTCACTGGGGGGGCTGGAAACTATAGCGATACAGATCAGTGCCCTGCAGAAAACCACACAGCCGGATGTCAGTCAGGCTCAGATTGTTATTTTTGCGGCCGATCATGGCATTGCTCAGGAAGGTGTATCCGCTTTTCCGCAGTCTGTAACCGCAGAAATGGTAAGAAATTTTTCCAGCGGGGGAGCAGCAATTTCTGTCCTGGCCAGACAGCATCAATTGCCTTTGCAAATTATTAATCTGGGTCTGGTAAGTGAGCTGGAAACCCTGGAAAATGTGCTTAATTATCCAGTGGGCAAAGGCACCAGAAATTTTTTAAATCATGAGGCAGTCTCCGTATCACAATTCGACCACATTAGTGAGTTTATAAAAAACAGGGTGGATCAGTTAAAAAATACCGGGGTACAATTAATTATGGCCGGTGAAATGGGTATTGCCAATACGACCTCTGCGACTGCACTTATCTGTGCACTGCAATCCCTGGCACCTGAAAAAATAACGGGAACCGGTACCGGTCTGGACAAAACAGCTCTGGCTCATAAAGTGAGTATCATTAGCCAGGCTCTGGATAGACATAAAGCAGATTTAACTCAGAACGTAGAAATACTCAGAACATTGGGTGGCTTTGAAATTATTGCTTTATGCGCAATGTATTTACGCTGTGCTCAACAGGGTATTGTCTCGGTTGTCGATGGTTTTATCTGCACAGTGGCCGCACTATTTGCGATTGATATTAATGCACAATGCAGAGCCTGGCTGATATTCTCCCATCAGTCCGCTGAATCCGGACATAAAATAATTATGGAACTAAATGGCATTAAGCCATTATTAAATTTTAATCTGCGACTGGGTGAAGCCAGTGGCGCAACGCTGGTCTATCCTTTAATCAACTCCGCCTGTCTTTTACAATCTCAAATGGCCAGCTTTGACAGTGCCTCAGTCAGTAAAAAAGTTAGTAAAAACATTAACAAAAAAAATGCATAAACGAACACTTTATCTGTTGCGTCATGGCCAACCTGAAGATCAGGGCGGACTTCAGGATAAGGCCGTATTCAGGGGTAAAACCAATAGCCCTTTATCAGCACGTGGCTGGCAGCAGATGCAGGAAGCAGTAGCAGGTCTGAACTTTAAGTATATTATCAGTTCACCCCTGCAGCGGTGTGCGCAATTTGCCAGACAGTTATCCAAAGAAAAAAATCTCAGCGTCGATGAGCAAGCGGAGCTGGCTGAAATTGATTTTGGCCTGTGGGATGGACAGCTTATTGATGATATAGCCATACACTCAAAGTCGTTACTCAAGGCTTTCTGGTCAGATCCGCTTAATAATACTCCACCGGAAGGAGAGTCATTGCGGGATTTTCATAAAAGGGTCATTGTTTGCTGGAATAAAATAATATCCACTGAGCAGCACCTGGATACCCTGATATTTATACACGGCGGTGTTCAAAAAATTATTCTGGCCCATTTGTTGGAAATGCCTTTAACAGCTATTCATAATATCGAAGTCCCTTATGCCTGTTGCTCTGCCATTAATATTTATTATAATGAGCAGCAAATAAAAGCTACCCTTAAGCATCATGGCTCGTTATCATGAGGTGTTATAATAAATCCAGTATGAATACTCCGATGCGATGAAAAATCTATTACGCACTTTTTATATTGCTTTGAGTTTTTTAACTCGAATCCCGGTCCCTTTAAAAGGTGATATCAGCCAGCAGGAAATTGGTCAGTCCATGCTGTTTTACCCTGCGGTGGGATTGCTTATAGGTATTATTCTCTGGTTAATTATTCATATACTGCTGTTTGTATCCAGTGGTTTTCCACCCGGAGTATTAGCTGCTATTGTATTGACGGTCTGGGTATTGCTTACGGGCGGTCTGCATCTGGATGGTCTGGCAGATAGTGCAGATGCCTGGATCGGTGGACAGAATAATCGCAGCCGTACCCTGGAGATCATGAAAGATCCTTATTGCGGGCCGATGGGCGTTGCCGTTGTGGTGCTGGTTCTGCTGTTAAAATGGAGTGTTTTAAGTTTTCTGTTTAAAAGTGGTCAGAATGCCTTTATTATCATAATTCCCATGCTTTCAAGAGCTATTATACTGGCTCTGTTTATGTCCACAGAATATGTCCGTGAAAATGGCCTGGGTGCTGCCTTTATGGAAGAATTACCCGAAGAGAAAGTATTATGGACGGTATTGATTATAACTTTTCTGCTGAGTCTGCTATGGGCAGGCTGGTGGTCGGTTATTCTGGTGTTCGGGATGATTTATGGCCTGAGAGTATTAATGATTAAACGACTGGGCGGCATGACAGGAGACACAATTGGAGCCTTTGTGGAAATTGCTGAAGCAGCAGCATTAACTGGTTTATTGTTTTAATCGAAGTAAATCAGTTTAACCTACTGTATCAGGCTGTTATGTTAACCTACTATTTAACATTTTTAATACTGGACCTGCGCGTTCAGTAATTTCAATACGGCAGATTTTGCCATTTTCAACGGCAATTTTATACATACCTACGGGTTCGCTGTACAGAATATGAGCAATGACTGCGCGAATAACTCCGGCATGGGCGACAATGAGGATATGTTTACCATGATAGTCGCAGAGGATCTGTTTCCAGCTCTGAACCACACGGTTAATAAAGTCCTCCAGGGGTTCACTGTCTTTGGGACGGTTATTTAACGGGTCATGGTAGAATGCCAGAAACTCATCGCGATCGATGTCATTGGCATCATGGCCTTCCCAGGAGCCGAAACCGACTTCTTTAAGGTTATCCACTATCGCAAGGGGAATGTTATGCTGCTGGTGTAATTGCTGGGCAAATTCAGAACATCGTTTCATAGGAGAGCTGATGATCTGATCCCAGAGATTATAATCACCTACCGCATCACGCATCTGCTGCCAGCCCTGTTCCGATAATGAATGGTCAATACTATGACCACGATACATTTTTCCTCCCAGAGGACTTCCATGTCGAATTAGATCAATAATCACTTCTGATCCCCCGGGGTAGTAGCTGACAGAACATTAGTCTGTTTATTTTGTTTTAAACAGAAATTATAAAAATCATCCGCACTCAGAGCTTTACTATAATAATAGCCCTGTATCATGTCACAATTATTCTGTTTGAGAAAGTTTAGCTGTCTTAAGGTTTCTACACCTTCAGCAATGACTTTTAAATCAAAATTATGTGCCAGATCAATAATAGCACGAGTTAGAATCGCATCATCTTTATCCTGAGTGATATCATGAATAAAGGATTTGTCAATTTTCAGGATATCAACGGGAAACTGTTTTAAATAACTTAAGGATGAATAACCGGTACCAAAATCGTCAATGGATAAATTAATACCTAATTGTTTAAATTTTTCCAGGGAGTCATTGGAACGATTAGAATTTTCTATTAACAGACTTTCTGTCATTTCCAGTGTTAAGGCATTTTCGGGCAGGGGGATCTCATTCAGCAGCTGCTTTAATAAATCTACCAGTAGATCAGATTCCAGTTGTCGGGAGGACACATTAACAGCGACAGAAAGGGGGGCCAGGCCCG
>JALSUJ010000037.1 GCA_027071355.1 Gammaproteobacteria bacterium
ATTTTTAAGCTGTATCAGATAATACCAGTAATTATCCTGTTCATGTTTGTGAACTTTTTTTAACTCGATTTCATTAATTTTTAGCGCTTTCATTTCTGGTCGCGTACTTAACCAATTGTTAACAGTAGATACCAGTTTTTCAATGTTTAATGGCGGTGCACTGTCACCGGGGACCCATGTGGAGGTCTTATTAATATCATCCTTTTTAGCGTAAACAATAATGGTTGCATCGTCCATATAATCAATAATTTCCAGCGGAAACTGAAACGCATAGATGTTACTGAAAAAACCAGATAACAAAATGGCTGGAATTAATTTAGAGAACATTAATAAACCTCAAAGAATGACTTAAAACAGGTCAAGTCAATATGAATATTAAATTTTATAAAGCGCGACATTCTAGCATAAGCAGATTACTTTCTCAAAATAAGCTAATCGCTGAGAAAACAGCAGACCCTGGTATGCTTTTACTTAATATACAAGGTATTTAATCTGAGCCGATGGTAAGTGAGAATGCTTGTGCATCTGGCGACCAGTCGGGCAATACGATGCGTTGTGCAGGATGTTCATTGAGTGTGAACTGGTGTGTATCAGGTTGATGGGTATGGCCGTGAATTAAGGTGCTGGTTTTGTATTGGGACATTAATAGTTCAACGGCCTGTTGATTAATATCCATAATCTCAGCCTGTTTCTGTTGTCCTCTTTCTTTGCTTTGCTGGCGCATGGAGGTGGCTATGGCAATGCGCTGGTCTATAGTTTTAGATAAAAAATCTTTTTGCCAGTCGGGATTATGCACCATTTTTCTAAAGTTCATATATTCTATATCATCGGTACACAGGATATCCCCATGTGAGAGTAGAAAGGTTTCAATACCATTTGGGGTTTCAATGTGCAATAGATAAGGATCCGGGATTAACTGACATCGAGCGGCCTGAGCAAATGCCGGGCCGAGTAGAAAGTCCCGGTTGCCATGCATAACATAAACCTGAATACCTTTTTGATTTAACTGTTTAAGTTGTTCAATGGTTGATGAGTAGTAGGATAAAGAAGCATCATCACCCAGCCAGACTTCAAACAGGTCACCTAATATATAGAGGGCTTTAATGGCGCTATTATTTTGCAGGCAGGAAGAGATAAAATCATCAAAACAATGTTGAATATCAGGGCGTTGGGGATCAAGGTGCAGGTCAGAAATAAAGAGTAGTTTCATAAGCAATGGACTGCTGCTGTACTTATTAGTAAGTCCGAACAGCAGCCCTGTTATCGAAAATATTATTCGATGGTTACTTTTTCAATAACCACATCTTCAACCGGAACATCCTGATGGAAGCCGGCATTGCCGGTGGCTACGGATTTAATGGCATCCACTACGTCCATGCCGTCTACCACTTTAGCAAAGACGCAATAGCCCCAGCCGTCAGGTGTTTCACTGCGAAAATCCAGGAAGTTATTATCCTTAACATTAATAAAAAACTGAGAGGATGCAGAGTGAGGATCAGGCGTTCTGGCCATAGCCAGTGTGCCGCGTTCATTTTTCAGACCGTTACTGGCTTCGTTTTTAATATTGGCACGGGTTTCTTTTTCATTCATGCCGGGTTCCATACCGCCACCCTGGACCATAAATCCGTCAATAACACGGTGAAAAATGGTGCCGTCATAAAAGCCGTCTTTTACATATTGTTCAAAGTTTGCACAGGTTTCAGGTGCTTTTTCATGGTCGAGTTCAATGCTGATCGTACCATGGTTAGTTTGCATTTTTATCATAATGTTTCCATCGTTTTTAAATCGGATAAAACACGGTTTGTCGACCGAAAGGGCAATAAACCATGTTCGTTAAATTACTAAAACAGCCTGTTTGATTTTTGGGGACAAACGCTTTGATAATCAAGTGGTAGCTTATTTTATTATTTTTATATCTTCAATATAAATTGGATCAACCGGGATGTTCTGCTGTCCCGCTACACGAGTGGTTTTGACTTTGGCAATTTTGTCCACCACATCCATGCCTTTAAGTACTTTACCAAACACGGTATAACCCCAGCCGTTCAGAGTTTTACGAGTATGGTTCAAAAAATCATTGTTTTTCAGGTTAATAAAAAACTGAGTAGTGGCAGAATGCGGATCGCGGGTTCTGGCCATAGCAATAGTGCCTCGATCATTTTTCAGACCGTTATCCGCTTCGTTTTTAATCGGGCTGAGAGTTTTCTTGCGATCCCGAGCATTGATAAAACCACCGCCCTGGATCATAAAACCATCAATGACACGATGAAATATGGTTTTTCTATAAAAGTGGTTTTCAACATAATAAAGGAAGTTTTTAACCGTTACAGGGGCTTTGTCAGGATACAGTTCCAGCATAATATCTCCCATTGTGGTAGTCATTTTCACCTTAACAGGGTCGGCTGCAAAACTACTCAGGGTCAAGGTCAGTAAAAATAGTGTAAGAATAAGTCGTTTAATGGTTGTCATATTTCTTATATACCTGGTTTGTAGATGAATTTATATCAATATAACGGTTTTAATGTTCTGATTAAAGAGTATTTGATTTATTTTTGTGCGCCAATTCATTAAAATCACTGGTTCAGTCAAAGATTAACCTGATTTTTACATAATAACGGAATTTATAAGCAATATGAGTAATGCTCCTGGTAATGAGTCCAAAGTCGTCAGTAATTTTATTCGACATATTATTAATGAAGATATAAAAAATAATAAGAACAACGGTAAAGTCGTTACTCGTTTTCCGCCTGAACCTAATGGTTATCTGCATATTGGTCATGCTAAATCCATATGTCTGAATTTTGGGCTGGCGCGGGATTATAATGGGGTCTGTAATTTACGTTTTGATGACACCAATCCAGAAAAAGAAGATGTGGAATATGTTGATTCCATTAAAGAAGATGTCACCTGGCTGGGTTTTGAGTGGGGTGGTGAACCTAAATATGCCTCAGATTATTTTCAGCAGTTATACGACTATGCGGTTGAACTGATTAAAATGAGTAAGGCCTATGTCTGCTCACTATCCCCGGAAGAAGCACGAGAGTACCGGGGTTCATTAACACAGGCGGGCAGGAACAGTCCCTATCGGGAGCAGACGGTAGAACAAAATCTGGCCTTGTTTGAGCGTATGAAACAGGGTGAGTTTAATGAGGGCGAAAAAGTCCTGCGAGCTAAAATTGACATGGCATCGCCAAATATTAATATGCGCGATCCCATAATTTATCGCATTCGTAAGGTAGAGCATCATCAGACCGGTAAGCAGTGGTGTATCTATCCTATGTATGATTATACCCACTGTCTGTCGGATGCCATTGAGGGTATTACTCACTCCCTGTGTACCCTGGAGTTTGAGGACCACCGGCCTTTATATGACTGGGTTCTGGATCAACTGCAGACTCCCTGTCATCCGCAGCAGATTGAATTTGCCCGCTTAAATCTGAATTATACCATTACCAGTAAGCGTAAACTGAAACAGCTGGTGGATGAAAAGCATGTGCATGGCTGGGATGATCCCCGCTTACCGACGATATCCGGTTTAAGACGCCGCGGTTATACCCCCGCTTCCCTGCGTGATTTCAGTGATCGGATTGGAGTAACTAAAGTGGATGGCGTCGTGGATATGAGTACTCTGGAGTTCTGTATCCGAGAGGATCTGGAACATACTGCACCTCGTGCCATGTGTGTGATCAATCCCTTAAAAGTCGTCATAGAAAGTTTTGCCGATGATCAGGTTGAAGACTTATCGGCACCCAGACACCCTAAAGATGAGTCTATGGGGCACCGGGAATTGAAAATGACTCGGGTAATTTATATTGATCACAGTGATTTTGAAGAACTGCCGCCACCAAAATACCGACGTCTGAGCATTGATAAAGAAGTGCGTTTAAGAAACTCTTATGTCATTAAATGCCATTCAGTGATTAAGGATGATGCAGGCAATATTATTGAATTACGCTGTACTCATGACCCGGCTACGCTGGGTAAAAAGCCCGAAGGACGTAAGGTAAAAGGGGTTATTCACTGGGTCTCTGAAAACTATTCCCTACCGGCGGAAGTTCGTTTATATGATCGTCTGTTCAGTGTTGAAAATCCCGATGGTGCCGCCAAAAATCACGCAGATGAAGACAGCCATTTTCTGGACTTTCTAAATCCGAACTCACTGATGATTAAAGCCGATGCCCGTGCAGAAATGTCTCTGGCAGATACGCAGGCAGGAGACTCCTACCAGTTTGAGCGGGAAGGTTATTTTACTACCGATCCCGATTCCAGCGCTGAGAAACTGGTGTTTAATCGTACCGTAGGTTTAAGAGATTCCTGGGCTAAAATTGGAAATAAGAACTGATATGTTGCAAATTCATAATTCCCTGAGTGGAAAAAAAGAACCGTTTATCCCTATAGTAGCGGGTAAGGTTAAAATGTATGTGTGTGGTATGACGGTATATGATTTCTGTCATATCGGTCATGCCAGAGTGCTGGTGGTGTTTGATGTCATAAACCGTTATTTACGCCATATCTATGGTGAAAGTAATGTCACCTATGTGCGTAATATCACCGATATTGATGATAAAATTATTGCTCGTGCCATAGAAAATGGTGAAGATATCGGCACCCTGACCGGTCGCTTTATCGCTGCCATGCATGAAGACGCAGATGCACTGGGTGTTAAACGTCCGGATATTGAACCGCGTGCCACAGAACATATGGACAATATTCTTAATATGATCCAGATCCTGATAGATAAGGATATTGCTTATCAGGGTGATAATGGCGATGTCTATTATCAGGTCAGCAAGTTTGAAAATTATGGTAAATTATCCAGAAAGAATCTGCAGGATTTACAATCCGGCAGTCGGGTAGAGGTAGAACAGGCTAAACGCGATCCCGCTGATTTTGTGTTATGGAAAATGGCCAAGCCCGGAGAACCTTATTGGGATTCCCCCTGGGGTAAAGGTCGTCCCGGCTGGCATATAGAATGTTCTGCCATGTCTGCAGAATGTTTAGGCGATCATTTTGATATTCATGGTGGCGGTCTGGATTTGAAATTTCCACATCATGAAAACGAAATTGCCCAGTCTGAAGGCTGCACCGGCCATAAATTTGTTAATTACTGGATTCATAATGGTTTTGTCCGGGTGGACGACGAAAAAATGTCCAAATCTCTGGGTAATTTCTTTATTATCCGAGATGTGCTAAAAAACTATGCTCCGGAAGTGATCCGTTATTTTATTCTGAACAGTCATTATCAGAGTCCCTTAAACTATTCCGATGAAAACCTGGACCGGGCCAAAGCCTCTCTGACCACTTTATATCAGGCCTTACTGGATGTTGAACCAGCGGATGTTGCTCTGGATGAAAACAGTGATTATGGGGCACGTTTTTTTCAGGCTATGGATGATGACTTTAATACCCCCAAAGCCATTTCAGTATTATTTGATATGAGTCATGAACTGAACCGTTTAAAAACTTCGGATAAGGTACCGGCTCAAAAGCTTGCGGCTGAGATTAAATATCTGGCTGATATTTTAGGGCTGCTGGAAAATGATCCCCAGCAATTTCTGCAGGGCAGTTCATCTGACGGTGGTTTGTCTGATGATGAGATCAATAAGCTGATTGTTCAGCGGGCAACGGCCAAGGCAGAAAAAAACTGGGCTGAATCAGACCGTATTCGTGAGGTTCTGGTTGAGGCGGACATACTACTGGAAGATACCCCTGAGGGCACCCGCTGGCGCAGGAAATAGTCAATACTTAAGATTTAAGGTGTATAGCAGCAATATGGGTACCTGCAGGATGAGCAGACTGCTCTTATAAACCATTTGCCGTATATCATGTGGATGATATTGAACTTTGAGCTGCTGACTCAAAGCTATTAATGGATAAAGCGTAGTTGCCATTAATAGATGAGGGTGAAACAATACGTCTGAATAATTCATCTTTGCTGAAATCGTTTGAGGGTGGTAACAGCCCCTAATTTCCTAATCTAAGTTATTTATTAATTTATGCCAAAAACAAAAAAAAAGAAATCATCCAGGAAAAAAAATAACCGCAGCGGACTGGGGCGCTGGTTAAAAAAAACCTTTCTCTATCTGCTGCTTTTTGGCACTATTGGCCTGAGTTTATATACGCTTTATCTTAACAGCATTATTAAAGACAAATTTGAAGGACGCCGCTGGTCTATTCCTGCCAGGGTGTATGCCCGCTCACTGGAACTTTATCCGGGTATTAAAATCAGTGCCAGAGAGCTGGAAAAAGAACTGCGTCTGGCAGGCTATCGTAAAGATAAAGCGCCATCAACTCAGGGAAGTTTTTCCCGCAAGGGCAACCGGATCGATGTGGTTTCCAGACAGTTCAGCTTTCCTGACGGGGATGAGCCGTCCCGTAAACTGCGTATTCAGTTTAATCGTAATTCGGTCACTGGTATTTACACTAAGGATAAAAAGCGTTCTATATCACTGGTTCGACTTGATCCAGCTGTTATCGGCAGTATCCATCCCCGTCTGCATGAAGACCGAATACTGCTGGCAGAAGATGAAATCCCCTTAAAACTGAAAAAAGCCCTGATTGCTGTTGAGGATCGAAATTTTTACCAGCATTATGGCATTGATCCCAAAGGGATTATACGAGCGATCATGGCCAATATTAAAGCTGGTGCTACGGTGCAGGGCGGCAGTACTCTGACTCAGCAGCTAGTTAAAAATTTCTTTCTGACTCGGGAAAGAACATTGATAAGAAAGCTTAATGAAGCCATTATGTCCTTATTACTGGAATATCATTATAGTAAAGATGAAATTCTGACCGCTTATATCAATGAAGTTTATCTGGGGCAGGATGGACGCCGAGCTATTCATGGTTTTGCTCTGGCCAGTGAGTATTATTTTCGTCGGCCAGTCAATCAGCTTAGTCTGCCTCAGATCTCATTACTGGTAGGACTGGTTAAGGGGCCTTCCTGGTATAATCCGGTTAAACATCCTGAACGGGCCAGAAAACGCCGCAATACGGTCCTTAAAGTCATGCAGGCACAACAGCTCATTACGAACCAGCAATACCAGAGGGCAGTTAAAACAAAACTGGGTAATAGTCAGGGGATTTCACTGAGTTCATCACCATTTCCGGCTTTTCTGGACAGTGTAAAAGCACAATTACAGCAAAGTTATAATCAGGATGATCTGACTGATAAAGGGCTGAGAATTTTTACTACCCTAAATCCCCAGGTGCAATGGGCGGCGGAGCAGGCACTTAATAGCCAGTTAAAGAATCTGGGTAAACAGCGATCCAGGAATTTACAGGGGGCTGTTATTATCAGCCATCGAAATTCAGCTGAAATTCTGGCTATAGTCGGTGGTAAAAAAAGTCGGGAAGGGGATTTTAACCGGGCCATACATGCCCGGCGCCCAATCGGTTCAGTGATCAAACCAGCTATCTATCTAACCGCATTGAAGCAGGGTTATACACTAACCTCTTTACTGGAGGATAAATCATTTACCGCTAAAAGCGTCAAGGGTAAATTATGGAAACCACAGAATTTTGATAAAAAAGAACATGGGCTGGTGCCTTTACATGTCGCCCTGGCAAAATCCTATAATTTATCCACCGCTCGTCTGGGGATGACGATTGGTGTAGATAAGGTTCTGGATACAGTCAGACAATTAGGGGTTCAAACCGATGCTCTGCCATATCCTGCGGTACTGCTGGGATCTCTGACCCTGACACCGCTGCAGGTTACTCAGATGTATCAGACACTGGCGGATCAGGGGTTTTATTCCCCTCTGCATACTATTTTATCTGTCCAGGATGAACATAATGAAGCTCTGCAGCAATATCCAGTTCGGGTAGAACAGCGAGTTGATGAAAATCTGACTTATCTTATTAATGCCAATCTTCAGGAAGTGATCACTATGGGCACAGGTAAAAGACTGGCTCATTATCTGCCCGTTAGTTTTCAACTGGCGGGTAAAACCGGGACGACTAATGAGTTAAGAGACAGCTGGTTTGCAGGTTTTGGCAATAATCTGCTGGGAGTGGTCTGGATGGGGCGGGATGACAACAAACCTGCGGGTCTTACCGGTTCTTCCGGGGCTTTGAAAGTCTGGGGTAAAATGATGCAGAAACTGGATGTTGGAGTACTGAATCAAAATCAGCCAGAGGATATTAAATGGTTCTGGGTGGATTCTTTAAAACAGCTTAGATTATCCGGGCGCTGTAAAAATGCGGAATATCTGCCGTTTATAGAAGGGACAGAACCCGACCGGGTTGAGGAATGTGAAACCGGCCGTTTTTCTAAAAACTGGCTTCAGCGATTGTTTCAGTAGTAAAATAGTAGACTTTAATTTTTTATGAGTATCTCATGGTTAAAATTTATCTACTGTTGCTGTTTATTACCGCTCTGATTAATGGCTGTAGTTCTACCGATTATTCTCGGGGACAGTCTGAACAGTCGCCCCCAGTTGTTGATCAAAGCCGGTCTGAAGCAAATATTCCCCCTCGGACATTTGAAGATTATCAGCCAAAAGTAATTACTACTGCTGCTGTCAGTCAGTCCCGGGGGCTCAGTCGGGAGCATTCTACCCGGCCGCCTGCCAGTCGAAAAGCGGTACTGGATCTACTTAAACAGTCTAAAACAGCCATGGATGAGCAGAATTATCATGAGGCGGAAAGCCTGTTAAAACGAGCCCTGAGAATTGAACCCGACAATGCCTGGCTGTGGCATAATATGGCGGTGCTGCAGTTTTATCGTGAAAATTATCAGCAGGCCATTCAACAGGCATTAAAATCTAATAATCTGTTAAAAAATAATAAAAAACTGGAGTCTGATAATTACAAAGTCATAAAACAGAGCTATATTGAACTAGGGAAGCCTGAAAAAGCGGCAGAATATTAGGGACGGTTAAAAAGCTTCAGGGATCTGAGAAAATCTGTTTTTTTAACTTGATATAAATCAGTGGATTCTTATATATTAAATGATAAGTTTCCAATGGTTAAATTTTTGTAATTACTCAGCATAAATTACCGTATCAGCCCATAGTGCCTGTATTTCTGGGGACGCTCAAGTACATCCCTGTATCGCTTTACGAAAACATCCCTGTTTTCATAAACCCCATAAATACAGGCACTATGGGCTGATACTCTTACGGGATTAAAAATTAGCTGAAAAGTTACCAATTTTTTTATGAATAATGAACCGTCTGGATAATATGGTTATAACAATGAAAATAAATATATATCGAGCTTATCACTTTAATTTTAGTCTCAGACTGGCTTTAATAAGCGTATTTCTGTTTGGACTTGGCTACTCTTCTGCGTCTCTGGCTGCCATCAGTGAACTCAAACTTAATAATGCAATCAATCGTGCCGGCTTACAGCGGATGCTGACTCAGCGGATGTTAAAATCATATTGTCAGCTTGGCCAGGATCAATTTTATATTGAACCTGAGAAAAAGCTTCAGGATGCTTTGCAGCGTTTTGAACAGGGTTTGAATATTCTTAAAGAGTTTGAAAATGTAGACGGTGTTAAGGCTTCTCTGCAGAAAATTAAAACTATCTGGCCTCAATACAGAACCCTGATTCTGGATAAGCCCAGCAAGGCCAATGTGCCTGAACTGGTCAAGCTGAATGAAAAATTACTGGCACTGTCGCATCAGATTGTTCTGGATCTGGAAAAACTCTCTACCCGGGAGCTGGGTAAAGTGGTGAACGTTTCCGGGCGACAGCGTATGCTGAGTCAGCGTATTGAGCTTTTTTACCTGTTGCGTAACTGGGGTTTTACCGATAAGTACTATATTGATGAGCTTGCTAAAGCTCGTAAGCAGTTTACGGAAGGACTGACATACCTGAACTCTTATAAAAAGAATACCCCTGAAATTAAAGCCTTGCTGGCAAAGGCCGACAAGTCCTATCGACTGTTTGAGCATTCTCTGGATGCAGATAATAACGCTTTTCTTGTTTCTCTGACCGTTCGCCAGCTCTTGAAATACATGGATGATGCCACCAGTTTGTATAGTAAATTGTAACAATACTCCAGGTTGTTTATTTGCAAATTGATGTATTTAGTCATATCTCTCAAATCGATCCGCAGCAATGGAATGCACTGCTAAGCGATAATAATCCTTTCCTGCGTCATGAATTTCTCTCAGCCCTGGAAAATCATGGCTGTGTGGGTGAGCAATTTGGCTGGTTGCCCCGTCATATTGCTGTTTATCAAGATAATGAACTGGTCGCAGCTATGCCGTTATATGAAAAATATAACAGCTATGGAGAGTTTGTGTTTGATAATGCCTGGGCACAGGCCTGGCAGCAGCATGGCTTACAGTATTTTCCCAAACTGGTATCCGCTATCCCCTATACTCCGGCAACTGGCCAGAGAATGCTGTTCAAGGACGGACAGGAGCAACAGTTTTATCCTGTACTTCTGCATGCCTGCAAGGATATTGCTCGCCAGCTGGATGCCAGCGGCATTCATATATTATTTCCCTGTTCGGAACAACTTAGCTGGCTGGAACAGCAGGGTGCATGGATACGTCACGATTGCCAGTTTCACTGGCATAATCAGAATTATTCCTGTTTTGATGATTTTCTGGCACAGTTGAATGCCCGTAAACGAAAAAACATTATTAAGGAACGCCGGATGGTGGCTGAGGCCGGTGTGACATTAAAATGTCTCAATGGCAATCAGGCCAGTGATAACGACTGGCAGAAGATGAGTGATTTTTATCATCATACCTTTGAAGAGAAATGGGGGATCCCCACTTTAAACTACGGTTTTTTTAAGGAAGTAGCAGAAAAACTACCGGAACAGATCTTGCTGGTGCTGGCCGAACAGGATGGGCAGTGTATAGCCGGTGCATTGATGTATCGGAGTGATAGTACACTTTATGGACGTTTCTGGGGGGCGGATAAAACGCTAAAAGGGCTGCATTTTGAGGCCTGCTACTATCAGGGGATAGAATATTGTATTGCGCAGGGGCTCAATGTCTTTGAGCCGGGCGCACAGGGGGAGCATAAAATTGCCAGGGGATTTGTCCCTACCATGACTCGTTCTGCGCATTTTATGCTGCAGGAACATTTTAGTCAGGCGTTGAAAAATTTTATTGCACATGAAAAACAACATATTATTAATTATATGGAGCAGATGAATCAGCATCTGCCCTATCGAAAAACTTAAAGGGGTAAGCGGTGAAACCATTTGCAGAGTCCTGTGAGCAAAATAAACAGGTAATTCTTGACGTTATTTCACCGCTACTCAGAAATGCTCAGAGTGTTCTGGAAATTGGCAGTGGTACCGGACAGCATGCGATATTTTTTGCTGCCGCTATGGCTCATCTTATCTGGCATACCAGTGAACGTCAGGATGCTATCGCCGGTATCCAGATGTGGCTGGATGAATATGATGCCAACCCGCAAAATCCAAACAATATTAGACCGCCTTTAATTCTTGACGTTATGCAGCAAAGCTGGCCGTCAATTAATGTGGACGCGGTGTTTACTGCCAATACTCTGCATATTCTGCACTGGGATGAAATTCAGCGTTTGTTTGAGCAGTTACCGAATGTACTGAATGAACAGGGCTGCTTCCTGGTTTATGGACCGTTTAACTATAATGGCCAATACACCAGCAATAGTAACCGCCAGTTCAACCAGTGGCTAAAAAAGCGCGATCCATTAAGCGGCATCAGGGAGCTGGATGATTTAAAAAACCTCGCTGAACAGCACGGTCTGTATCTAAAGGAAGATTACGCTATGCCCGCCAATAATCGCATCCTGTTCTGGCAAAAAAATAACAGCGATTTAAGCTAACAACTAGCGATTCAAAAAAAACCTATGGTGCACCCTAGATATGTCTAGGGTGCCCTCCAGTTATATCTAAAATTTTATTTTATTAAACTGAGATGACTCTCATGGGAATTTAATAATATAACAGGAAAGGTTAAATGATGAAAATTAAAACTATCTTCTCTCATATCGCCACAACAACACTGGTTCTTTCCAGTTTTTTAGCTACGACAGCCTTTGCATCTAAGGATGCGGGGCAGGGGCATGACTATCGTACTTTCCATGCTGATGGTAAGGTGGAATATGGTAATATCGGTAATTCTTATAACTCCGATCTGGTTATGTATCTTGCAGGTAACCAGTTTATGGTTATGGAAGAGCTGATAAATGATTTTCAGAAAAAAAATCCGACTATTAAAACGGTCTATGTTGAAACCATTCCTCCGGGCCAGATCCTGAAAGGACAAATATTAAAGCAGGGTGAAATCAACGGTAAAAAAACGGCTCAAAATCCTGATCTTTATGCCAGTGTTAACCTGGGACACCTGAAAAAACTTAAAGGTAAAGGTGTTATGGAAAAGTATAAAATTTACACCCACAACAAACTGGAATTGATGGTCGCCAAAGATAATCCTAAGAATATTAAGGGAGCAAAGGATCTGGGTCGAGATGATCTGGTTCTGTCCCTTCCTAATCCATTAACTGAAGGAATTTTCAAATTTTATGGTTCTCAAATGTTAAAGGATCTGGGATTGTATGAAAAAGTAACCGCTAATAAAAAATGTAGGGGCTGTTGGGCTATTAAGGATAAAACCTGGTTTACCAAACGTCATCATCGGGAAACACCCTATCGTATTGAAAAGGGTCAGGCTGATGTGGGTATTGTCTGGGCAACCGAAGTTAAACATGGTCTGGATACAGGTCGAGCCATTGAAGGGGTGGAAATTGCAGCACCTTATAATATGGGGCAAAAAGTAGGTTATGCTATTGGTAGCTTAACTACCGGCCGTAATCAGGATAATGCCTCCAAGTTCCTGGCTTATCTGAGTACGGCTGATGCTCAGGATATCTATGCTAAATATGGTTTTGTAAAAGCGACTCAGGACGATCTGAAATATCGGGCAATCCCTGCTAAAAATTAATTCCGGCTATAGTCTATTATGGCATTAATGAGGCAGAGTATTAAGATTTTCCGATACTCTTAGAGTATGCCATAATAACTTTACTATGAAGATTCCTTCTTTGCATCTTGTTTTGAACAGGTTCACCTGGCCTGTTCTTTTTTTTATGGTTATGCTTTTATTAGTAGCTCCAGTGCCGCTTATTGCTCAATTATCCCATCCTGTTAAAAGCCATTCTGCTATTATTAAAATTGGAGTGCTGGCCTTTCGTGGTAAGGCAGAAGCGATTAAACGCTGGTTACCTACAGCCCGTTATCTGCAGCAGAAAATACCTCAATATCAGTTTAAAATAGTGGCCTTAAATCTGTCTGAAATGGCTCATAGTGTGGAGCATAATAGTATTGATTTTGCTTTAACGAATCCGGGCAATTATGTCACGCTCGAAGCACATTATGGTATTTCCCGGATTGCCACCTTACAGACCCTCAGAGAGGGAAAATTAAGTACTCTGTTTGGTTCAATTATTTTTTCCAGAGCAGATAATAAGCAGATTAAAAACCTGCAAGATCTAAAAGGTAAACGCTTTATGGCCGTAGATCCGGAAGCTTTTGGTGGGTTTCAGCTAGCCTGGCGGGAAATGTCTGAACAGGGTATTGATCCCTTTAATGATTTTAGTGAACTTATATTTTCCGGTTTTCCACAGGATAATATTGTTTTCGCAGTACGCGATGGCAAAGCAGATGCCGGTACTGTCAGGGTGGATATTTTACTGCGATTAATTGCTGAAGGTAAAATTCAATTTAAAGACTATCGTATTCTTAATCCACAGCATGGTAAAAACTATGCCTATCCCTTAAGTACCCGCTTATACCCTGAATGGCCTTTTTCCCGTCTTAAAAGCACTTCTTATGAACTGTCTAAACAAATTGCTATGGCTCTATATGCTCTGCCTGAGGAGCATTTAGCGGCACGTTCATCACATAGTGCAGGATGGACTGTCCCTCTGGATTATTCAGCCGTTTATGAGTTAATGAAAACTCTGCAGATAGGTCCCTATGAAGTATTAAGACAATTCTCCTTATCAGCACTGGTAGAGCGCTATGCAAGATGGTTATTTCTTGCCGTTATATTTTTAACAGGCCTGATCCTGTTTAATTTGTATACCAGTAGAAGCAATCGAAAACTAAAATTAATAGATTCTGCTCTGCGTGATGAAATGACTCAGAGTAAACATCAGCATGAGATAGAAATGGCCAGGGTCTGTCGTTTAACGGCTATGGGTGAAATGGCTGCCAGTCTGGCACATGAACTTAATCAGCCGCTAACGGGTGCTATAAACTATAGCAGCGGTTGTTTAAATATGCTTAAGGAAGGTAACTACGATGAGCAGAAATTAAAAACAGGACTGCAGCGAACTATTGAGGGGGCTACTCTGGCTGCTGATATCATTCGTCAGTTGCATGAATTCGTCCAGAAAGGTGAATCCAGGCGTGTGCCGATCGATATTAATCAGACGGTCTTTAATGTCCTGGAATTAATTAAACCCGAGCTCAGACAGCGAGAAATTACCTTGCAGCCAGAATTAACACCCTGTGATAAAAAAGTTCTGGCTAACAGGGTTCAGATTGAACAGGTTATTTTAAATTTTATTCGAAATGCCATTGATGCAATGGAAAAAATAGTCCCTGAAAAACGCCTGATTACTATTCATACCTGCTGTAATAAGCAACACTTTGTTCTGAGTGTTGAGGACAGCGGTGAAGGTATTCCTGATGAGCGTATCAATTCTATTTTTGATGCCTTTTATAGTACTAAGGAAGACGGGATGGGAATGGGGCTCTCAATTAGTCGTACGATTATAGAATCTCATAATGGCCAGATTAGAGTAGAAAATCTTCCACAGGGCGGCAGTCGGTTTAGTATTGAACTGTCCCTGATTAATGAGGTTTAGTATGGAACCAACAGTTTATATTATTGATGATGACAAGTTTGCCCGGGAATCACTGGAATGGCTGGTGGATTCAGTGCATATTCCTGTTAAGGCCTTTAGAAATGGCCAGCAGTTTCTGGATTTTTATACCGATAAACAACCGGGTTGTGCGGTTATAGATGTGCGTATGCCGGAGATTAACGGGATGGACCTGCATTTAAAATTAAAACAGCAGGGGGCTATATTACCGGTAATTATTATGACCGGTCATGCTGATGTTGCTATGGCTGTTCGGGCTATGAAAGAAGGTGTTTATGATTTTATTGAAAAACCTTATAACGATGCACTCATGCTGCAGCGTATTCAGAATGCCCTCAGTTATGATATTGATAAACGTCAGAAACAATTACGTATCGATGAGATTAAGGAGAATTTAAAAAGACTGACTCCAAGAGAAAAAGAAGTTCTGGAACGAGTTCTGGAGTCAACTCCTAATAAAATTATTGCCAGCGAGCTGAACATCAGCATTAAAACGGTGGAATTACACCGGGCCAATATGATGACTAAAATGCAGACCAAATCAGTCACTGAACTGGCAAGACTGGCGTTAATAGCAGGGCTGGAATGATATTTTAGAGAGAAGTTGTAAGTCGTTAGTCGAAAGTTATAACTCTTTGTACCGGTACTTGACTTACGACTAATGACTGACGACTTACAACTTATAATTTAAGTCTTTTAGCTGGTACAAAATATTTAAGGCTTCTTTAGG
>JALSUJ010000038.1 GCA_027071355.1 Gammaproteobacteria bacterium
GGGAATGACCCTGTTCTATATTAACCGTCAGGACTACCGGCAGAAACATAATCCGGATTTTATTGCATCATTAATACAACAACTTAAAGCTCAATTCTTATTATCAAAGGATGAGGCCTATTATCTGGTCCCAGAAGGAGGCACTAATTCTCTGGCAATTAAGGGAGCTGCAGAAATCTGCTCATATATTCCTCAGACTACGGACTTTATCTGCTTGGCCTGCGGAACAGGTGGCACCATGGCAGGTATTATTCATGGCTTACAGAAAAATAATCACACCAATAGCAAAGTTATAGGTTTTCCGGCACTAAAAGGTGCTCAATTTATGGAAAACACTATAAATACCCTGTTACAGGACTTTGCAGATAGCGTCCCTGAGCAAGACATCCAGCGGGAATTTATTTATGATTATCACTTTGGCGGATTTGGCCGAATGACAACTAAACTGGCCCGCTTTATAATTGATTTTGAAAAGAAATACTCAATACCACTGGATCCGGTATACACAGCAAAAATGATGTATGCTATTGTAGAGTTAATTAATAATAATTATTTTCCACCCGATAGTCAGATCCTGGTAATACATACTGGCGGCCTGCAAGGCCGTAGAGGCATGGATGCACAGCTAAAACAGGCACTGACTCAGCACTCCTAATGAGATTTATTCAACCCATGCAGTTAACCAATACTATTTTAAGCCTGTTTCCCAAACTAAACCAGGCCATAGGTCAGGACGGCATCAATATCCTTGATCATTCTCAGCAAATTACTATCCCTGAAGGCACCACTATTTTTCATCAGGGTGATCAATGCTTAAATTATCTGCTGGTCATTGCCGGTTCGGTTAAAGTTTTTACCCGGGCTGAAAACGGTCGTGAAATCGTGCTGTATCATATCAGTAGCGGGGGTTCCTGTGTATTAACCACCTCCTGTCTGATATCCTCTGAAGACTACCCTGCCGAAGGGGTTACCGAAACTGATGTGGTGGCACTGGCTATTCCAAAACCCATTTTTGAGCAATATATGGGTGAATCCAAAGCCTTTAGAAAACAGGTATTCCATTCCTATGGCGATCGTCTGATCAAACTAATTACTCTGGTAGAGGAAATCAGTTTTGCCAAACTGGACATTCGTCTGGCCAAATACCTGCTGGAAAACGGTTCGGTCAAC
>JALSUJ010000039.1 GCA_027071355.1 Gammaproteobacteria bacterium
ATGTAGTTGATATCCATAGCAAAGGTTAACTTATCATTGATATTGTAAGATGCGCCTAAGCCAATATTGCCCGGTGTATTCATTTTGCCTTCGGCAAACAGATCAGTGTAATTATCAAACTTGGTCATATAAGTTTGCGATGTATATTCAGCACCCAGTTTTAAGTTATTGTCCATAAACTGGCCCAGCCAGCCCAAACGAATACCTGCACCATAGGCCAGATCGGCTCCTTCATTGGTTAGCTTGGCGGTGTCATCCTGGGTGGCTGTAAACTGGGTAAATTTTGTGAGGCCATAGGCCTTAAATACCTGCATACCAATAATCAAGGTAGCACCCACACTGTTATTTTTATCCAGTTTCATGGCAATGGTGGGATTGATATTCATCACCATCAAGCTAACGCCCATTTCATCGTTACAGTCGGATGGGCTGGAGTTGGCGCAGTTAAACAGGTTGGTTTTGTAAAGGCTGCCGCCACCGCCAACAGGTACCATGGTAACGCCATAACTCAGGTCGCCCTTATTCCAGGTAGCACCCATTGCGGGCATCATATATATGCCGGGGGCAATGGCCATGTGAACCGGCTTGCTTTCTTCAGTTAACTCATATTGATCCTGACCCATTGTGGCTTCGGTGGGCGCGGTAAAGATATCGCCACCAATATCAAAGCGATTACCTTCAATCTCGGTCATGGTGGCCGGGTTTGCGGTGGAGGTGAAAACATCGTGATTCATGGTAATACCGATGCCTCCCATACTACGTGCCTTGGTGCCGGTACCAATTAAAAACATACCATTTGTTGCAAATACTGATGCCGGTGCGGCAAGTCCAAGAGCGCACCCCAAAGCTGTTGCCAGCTTAAAATTATTTTTTTTCATCTATTTTTTCTCCCATTGAGAATTTTTTAGGCTTTTGTCTTTATTTATTTAATACAAAGCTGCTGATCTAAATGCCTGCATTCTCGCGTAATCATGATGTGGGGGATTTTAATTGTCAAGGAGGGTTTATTTAGTAAAGTTGAAATTATAGAGCGTAATTAGAATATTATGAATATCTAATAGAAAAGAGTGTGTTCATATACGAAGGGGGAAGTGTTATTGGAATTTATCATTGTAACTATTGGTTATGTGTTTTGGAAAATATTTGCTTCGTGCGATAGTATTAGGT
>JALSUJ010000040.1 GCA_027071355.1 Gammaproteobacteria bacterium
CATTTTGTGACAATGCTATTTGACTCCAACCTTGCACCTGTTAAAATGGTTCGTTAATGAAACGAATAAGCTTGCAATGATAAAATCACTCTCTGACAATCCATTACCCTTTATCAAAAAATCACAATGCCTGGTGGTGATCCCTGCTATGGATGAGGAAAAAACTATAGGTTGTGTGATCCTTGATATTATTGCCCAAGGCTTTAATGTCTTAGTCGTAGATGATGCCAGTCAGGATGATACCATCAATATTGCTCGCCGTTCAGGTGCAATCGTCATCCCCTTGGCCTTCAATATTGGTGCTTGGAATGCGACCCAAACCGGTGTGCGTTATGCTCTAACCCATCAATATGAATATGTTATTTCTATGGATGCTGATGGCCAACATTCACCCCATAGCCTCAATGATTTACTCCACTGCGCAATGGAGAATGATGTCGTCATCGCCTCTTGTATACAACGAGGCAGTTTAGGGCGGCGTCTTGCTTGGGGCTTTTTTAAAAAAGCCGCTGGGTTTAATTTTAATGATCTCACTTCAGGTTTTCGTATCTATAATAAAAAAGCCATGTTAGTCATTGCTGCCCGCCAAGCCACTTTATTAGAATATCAAGATGTTGGCGTACTGATGCTCTTAACTCAGCATGACTTAATGATTGCTGAAATAGAAACCACTATGTCCTGTCGCATTTCTGGCAAATCCCGAATATTTAGCTCATGGGTACAAGTTTTTTATTATCTGGTTTATACTTCTCTATTATGTCTATCAAAAACCACACCGATTAAACGCTTGATTAAAACGAGCCTAAGCAATAAAAACAAACCTCTACCGAGCACCTTATGAAACTCTATTTGATCATTACTGCCGCCCTAGGTTTATTCATTGCCTTTTTTATTATTTGGCTCATACGAAAAGATCACTTACATGTGCGCTATGCCTTTGGTTGGATTATTATCGGTCTTATTTCTGCTATTCTAGGATTTTTTCCATCACTCATCGACATAGTTGCCGACTATAGTGATATTGGCTATCCTCCTATTTTGGCTGTCGTCATTGCCATTAGTTTTATGTTGATCAAATTGTTGTTAATTGATATTGAACGTTCCAAACAAATGCGTGATATTATTCGCTTGAATCAACGTATTGGTATTTTAGAAGCACAATTGCAT
>JALSUJ010000041.1 GCA_027071355.1 Gammaproteobacteria bacterium
TAAATGTTTAACAATGAGACCTTAGCTGAATGAATATTGCGCAAAGAAAATTTGATACTCTGGTTATTGGCGCCGGCGGCGCAGGTCTTAGAGCTGCACTGCAGCTATCGCAGGCGGATGCAACCGTGGCCGTAGTATCCAAAGTTTTTCCCACTCGCTCGCATACGGTAGCGGCCCAGGGCGGTATGAATGCTGCCCTGGGTAATGTGACCGATGATAACTGGCACTGGCATATGTATGACACGGTTAAGGGCAGTGATTACCTGGGGGATCAGGATGCCATTGAATATATGTGCCGGGCTGCTCCCAATACGGTAGTGGAGCTGGAACATTTTGGTGTGCCGTTTTCGCGTCTCGAAAACGGCTCTATTTATCAGCGGCCATTTGGCGGTCAGAGCCAGAATTTTGGCGGTGAACAGGCGGCCCGAACCTGTGCCGCAGCGGATCGAACCGGTCATGCTATGCTGCATACCCTGTATCAGCAGAATATTAATGCTAAAACTCATTTTTTTGATGAGTTCTTTGCCGTGGATTTATTAAAAAATAAACGTGGAGATATTCTAGGGGTGCTGGCCTTTGATATTGAATCCGGTGAAAAAATTATTATTGAAGCCAAAACCACATTAATAGCCACCGGTGGTGCCGGTCAGTTATTTCGTACTAATACCAATGCCAGCATAAATACCGGTGATGGTCTGGCTATGGCATTACGGGCAGGTATGCCTCTGCAGGATATGGAATTTTTTCAGTTTCATCCAACTGGAGTGGCCGGTAAGGGGATGTTGATTACCGAAGGGGTAAGAGGTGAAGGCGGCTATCTGATCAATGCTGAGGGTGAGCGGTTTATGGAGCGTTATGCCCCGCATGTTAAGGATCTGGCTTCAAGAGATGTGGTCAGTCGGGCCATTGCTATTGAAATCCGGGAAGGGCGGGGCTGTGGTCCTAATAAAGATTATGTGCTGTTAAAAATGAATCATCTGGGTGCTGAGGTGATTAAAAAACGCCTGCCGGGGATTCGAGATACCTGTATAACCTTTTTAGGTATTGATCCCATTGATCAGCCGGTTCCGGTTTTTCCTACTGCCCATTATACTATGGGGGGGATCCCGACTAATAAAAACGCTCAGGTAGTTGTACCCATTGGAACCGGTGGTGAAGAAGCAATTCCCGGTCTGTATGCCGCCGGAGAATGTGCCTGTGCTTCAGTACATGGTGCCAATCGCCTGGGGGGAAACTCCCTGCTGGATATTGTGGTATTTGGTCGTGCGGCAGGTAAACATATTATTGACTATCTTAAAACTCATCGTCAGCATCAGGCTCTGCCGGATGAGAGTATAGAGCCGGCATTACAAAGGCTGGCCCACTGGGAAACAGGAGCGTCAGAACATGAGAGCTCAGATTATGATAAAAATGTCAGTGTTGCGCAGTTAAAAAATCGTCTGCAGCAGGTTATGGAAGAATATTGCGGTGTATTTAGAACGGAGGATGTGCTGGCCGATGGCGTAAAAGCCGTTCAGGACATAAAAGAACAGCTTAAATATGCACACATTAGCGATCATTCCAGTATTTTTAATACTGCACGCATAGAAGCACTGGAACTGGAAAACCTGGTGGAACTGGGGCTCGCTACGGTGACCAGTGCACTGGCTCGTCAGGAAAGCCGCGGAGCCCATTCCAGAGTGGATTATCAGCAGCGTGATGATGAACGCTGGATGAAGCATAGTCTGTATTATCTACAGGATAACCGCTTATGTTACAAGCCGGTACGTACCAAACCAATGACTGTAGACACCTTTCCACCCAAAGAAAGGGTTTATTAATATGCGCTTTTCTATTTATCGATACAATCCGGAAACTGATCCCGGACCTTATATGCAGGAATATACGCTCGTTGATCCGGCTCCGGGTATGATGCTGCGTGATGCGCTGTTAAGAATAAAGAATGAACAGGATGAAAGCCTGTCCTTTCGCCATTCCTGTGGTGAAGGCGTGTGTGGTTCAGATGGTATGAATATTAACGGTAAAAATGGTCTGGCCTGCGTTACGCCGATTTCAGAATTAACACAACCCGTCATTATTCGTCCCTTACCCGGATTACCAGTGATCCGGGATCTGGTGATTGATATGAGCCAGTTTTTTACTCAGTATCGAGCGGTTAAACCCTGGCTGATTGTTAAAGATCCAGTACCGGAAGTAGAATTTAAACAATCACCGGAAGAGCGGGATAAACTGGATGGTTTATACGAATGTATTCTCTGTGCCTGTTGTTCTACCTCCTGTCCTTCTTTCTGGTGGAATCCGGATAAGTTTCGAGGTCCAGCGGCTCTGCTGCAGGCCTGGCGTTTCCTGGCTGACAGCAGGGATCAGGCCACTGAAGAACGGCTGCAGGCTCTGGATGGGCCATACAAACTATTTCGCTGTCATAGTATTATGAGCTGTGTGGATGCCTGTCCCAAACATCTTAATCCAACTAAAGCTATTGGCAATATCAAAAAGCTGATGCTTAAGAGTATGCTGTAAGACTTATGGAAGACATAAAAACAACCGCTTTACAAAGTCGTCAGCGGCTGGAATGGCAATGTCGTCGAGGGATGCTGGAGCTGGAATTATTTCTTCAAAGTTTTCTGAAATATGATTATGATCGACTAACAGCGCAGCAGAAATATTATTTTGAACAACTATTAACCATTATTGACCCGGTACTCTTTGATTATTTAATGGGCATGCAGGAAGCAGATGAACCAGGACTCAGGGATATTATCAATACCATCAGAACTGCCCATCAACAGCGGCTTTAGTATCAGGCGTAAACGTTCATCTGTGCTGATCAGTCTTTATGGCGTTTTCACCCTGCTGTTGATTGGGTCTATTATGTTCTGGAATGTTGTGACAGGGATAAAAATTGCCATTGTGCCGGTACTGTTTTTTTATATCTACAGGCTATTCACTAAACACCTGTTCAATACTCATCCCCTTGCTATTGTTCAAATTACCTTAACAGATTTTAACTGGTGTTTTGTACGTTATAAGAATAATAAAATTATTAAAGCTGATATCCTGCCGGATAGTATTTTAACGCAATATCTGGTTATTCTTAATTTACAGCTTATTGAGAAAATGCCTGAGCCATTTCAATCTGCCGCATTATTGCATGCTCCTCTATTTTCCCGCTGTTTTAAAGCTTTATTTAAAAATTTAAGCGGCAGGGAATCGGTATTATTTACCAGGGATAGCAGCGCAGCAGATGTTTTTCGAGATCTTAAACGCCATTTGCGTTGTTTGAATGTTCAGCAGACACCGGAAGCCGACCGCAATTAATGTTTTCAGGTGCCAGGTTTTTAGGCCATAAAGCTTATGATTTGTGCCCTGAAAATGTTTTAAATCCACCCGGCTAAGGGATATCAGCTTTATTGTCAGGCAGCAGTATGGTGTCTTTGAGAAAGTTCTTATCATCAGTATAAGGATAATCCAGAGTATAATGTAAGCCCCGGCTTTCCTTGCGCTGCATAGCGCTGTTGATGATCAGTTCTGCCACGGTAATCAGATTCCTCAGTTCAATCAGGTCGCCATTGATCAGGTACTGGCGATAATAATCATCCACTTCACGTTTAAGCAGGTTTATCCGTTGCCGGGCTAATAACAGACGTTTATTTTTACGTACTATACCGACATAATTCCACATAAAACGTCGTAATTCATCCCAGTTATGAGTAATGACCACCTCTTCTTCAGAACCGGTGACCCGACTGTCATCCCAGGGTGGCAGGAGCGGTTCACATTCGTATTCACTGAGTCCGTTTTTTATGACCTGTGCTGCTTTTCTGCCAAAAACAATACATTCAAGCAATGAATTACTGGCCATACGGTTGGCTCCGTGCAGGCCGGTAAAGGCGGTTTCACCAATAGCAAAAAGATTGGCCACATCCGTCTGCCCTTCTAAATTCGTCATAACACCTCCACAGGTATAGTGAGCAGCAGGAACAACGGGAATGGGTTCCCTGGTGATATCAATGCCAAAGCCCAGACAACGTTCATAGATGGTGGGGAAGTGTTCTTTAATAAAATCTGGAGATTTATGGGTTATGTCTAAATAAACAAAATCAGAACCGGTTCGTTTCATTTCATAATCAATAGCCCGGGCCACAATATCCCGGGGAGCCAGTTCTTCACGCTCATCAAATTTGTGCATAAACAGCGTACCATCGGGTAATTTCAGTTTGGCACCTTCACCGCGCAGGGCTTCGGTAATTAAAAATGATTTGGCTTTCGGATGGTATAGACAGGTTGGGTGAAACTGATTAAATTCCATATTGGCAATTCGACAACCGGCACGCCAGGCCATGGCAATACCGTCGCCGGTAGAAGTATCCGGGTTACTGGTGTACAGATAAACCTTGCTGGCACCACCGGTTGCCAGTACTGTAAATTTTGCCGGTACATCCATCACCTTATTGTTTTTAGTATCCAGTAAATACAGGCCGACACATTGCTTTCTGTTTTCAGGGGAAAGGATCAGATCAACCGCCAGGTGATGGTCAAATACTTTAATGTTGGCGTATTTGCTTAAATGCTCAACAAGTCCTTCTGATACGGCTTTGCCAGTGGCATCTGCGGCATGAATTACTCTGCGTTGGGAATGGCCGCCTTCACGGGTCAGGTGATAATGAGTGCCTTTTTCTTCTCTGGAAAATATTACTCCCTGGTCAATGAGCCATTCAATAGCCTCCTTGCTATGCTCAATAGTATAACGAACAGTATCCGGATGACAGAGTCCGGCACCGGCATTGAGGGTATCTTCAATATGAGATTCAATGCTGTCATTGACCTCATCCAGAACCGCTGCAATACCACCCTGAGCATATAAAGTTGAGCCATTGGTGATGGAACCTTTAGAAATCAGAGCAATTTTAGGCGGGCGTTTAATTGAGTCACTGGCCGATAGCTGTGCCAGTTCCAGGGCCACGCTTAGACCGGCGGCACCGGTACCGACAATAATGACATCAAAACATTGTGTGTTCATAAAATCCCTGAAAATTCTGATAATTATTATGATTATGCCCAATTTAATTATAAATACCTACTATCCAGTTGGAATAGTTAGCAATCAGTTTCAGTCGGAACCTGTCAGGGCAGGGTCATTATGGCTAAAAACCATTAAAATAATATGGAACTTATCAGGGGCAGATCTGTCCTATTTACAGAAGCATTGGTAATATCCATTGAGTATTTAAAATGGTATATTTAACCGGTGATTTTGTTGAAATAAACGAGGAACCAATGAGCGATAATGAATCGCAGAATAAAACTGATCTGGAGATAGTAAAAAGAGTACAACGGGGTGATAAACATGCATTTGATCTTTTAGTTATCAAATACCAGCATAAACTGGCCAAGTTGGTGACTCCCTATGTCCGGGATAGCGATGATGTTCTGGATGTGGTTCAGGAATCGTTTATTAAAGCCTATAAAGCTATGTCTCGTTTTCGCGGAGACAGTGCCTTTTATACCTGGCTGTACCGTATTGCCATCAATACGGCTAAAAACTATCTGACGGCTCAAAGTCGTCGGCCGCCACGTTCCGATGTGGATGCCTCTGAGGCAGAATATTACGACGGCGGTACTGCTTTACATGATAATTCGACTCCCGAAGCTAATCTGGTAAAGCAGGAAATGAAAGAAGTGATTGATCAGGCAATTTCAGATTTGCCTGAAGAATTGAAAGTTGCTATCACTCTGCGAGAGTTTGAGGCAATGAGTTATGACGAGATTGCAGAAGTTATGGATTGTCCCGTAGGTACGGTTCGTTCCAGAATTTTCAGAGCGAGAGAGGCAATCGATAAGGAAATAAAAGCAATAATTGAGTAATTTTAATTATGCAGCGACTCACAATAGTCTGAGCGGCTGCCGAAACAGCAGGTTAATTGCGGTGAATATATCTGATCCAGTACAACAAAATGAAACCTTATCTGCTTTTATTGACGCAGAGCAATCAGAGCTGGAAACTGCTCAGGTGGTTGATGCTCTGCTTAATGATAAAGAGTTTAAGGCGCAATATATACGCATGCAGCTAATGAGTGACAGCTTACATAATCAGGTGCATTCCGCCCTGTTAAAAACGGATGTATTAAAGAGTGTTGCTGCTCAGATTGATGCACTTCCTGCCTGTCATGTTGGCGCATTGCATAATGAGCTGCATATGGGGGTCATTGAAGATGTGACCAAAAGCAGTCTGTTTAAAACCATTATGGGACACAAGCTTGTCAGTGGATTATCTGTGGCTGCTTCGGTGATGTTTGCCACTTTATTTACCCTGCAGCAGTTTAATCATGACCCACAAACTGCACAACTGGCTGACAATAATGTGAGCACCGATGACGCACCTTCACTGATTCAGGCACCGGGACAATTACCTGCTACACTGGTTTCCGGTTCAGGTGCTAATGTGTCCAGCAGTGATATGAAACAGCAATATCAGTGGGTAGAAGCGGATCCGGAACTGGCTCGTCAGGTCAGACAATATCTTAGTGATCACGAAGTTCACCGTGCTGCTTATACTTTGCAGCCACAGATAAGAGCTGCCAGTTATCAAGTCAATGAGTAACACCGGTGTAGTTTTAATGAATATTAAACCGATGCCCAGAGGCAGTAATTTAACTGTTTTTGCGGCTGTTCTGCTGTTGAGTCTCCTGCCTTTTGTCCAGGCCTATTCAGCCGTCACAGATGAACCCATAGAAGATCTTTTACTGAGTTTTGTAGATAAAGGTTCCAGTCAGTTATATGATGGGACTTTTGTGTATCTTTATGGCGATCAGATCCAGACCATAAAAGTACATCGTATGCCCAATGATAAGGGGCAGGTGGTTGAATCATTCAGTCATAGTGATCACCAGCAGGAAAATCATTCCAGGGTGCTGGTCAATCAGTTCTGCAGCTTAAAAAATGGCTGGCAATTCCAGTTCAATGCCATGTCATCCAGTTTCCCTTTTCGGATAAATAATCGCTTTAAACATTTACAGAAATACTATCAGTTTGAATCTATTGCGCCTAAAAAAGTAGCTGATGTCGAGACTCAGGGGATTAGTATCAAGGCTCTGGATCCGTATCGATATAGTTATAAACTCTGGTTTGAACCTCAGACCGCTACCTTAATGAAATATCAGTTGCTGGATAAAAATAATAAAATTATTGAACAATATCTGTTTACCGATATTTCTTTTTATCCATCAACTATTCCCCCTGTCAGCCAGAAACGCAATCCTTCCTGTTATAAACGCTTTGCCGGTTTGCAGACAGCGACCCTTAAATATTTAAAATTAAGTTCATTGCCATCAGGTTATGAGCCGGTCTCGTATCGAAAGGGGACAATCAATAACAGTATTCGACAGGCAGAACAGTTTCAAATCAGTGATGGGCTATCGGACGTGTCGGTTTTTATTGAAGATATCGTTAAGGGCGGTAAACACATCAGCGGGGTGGTAAAAATGGGTCCCATGACCGTTGCAGGTAAAACTATCGGTACTCATCAGGTGACGGTTATCGGAGCTGTTCCGGTCGATGGTGCTCTGAAAATTCTAAAAGCGGTTAAGGTGCCCTGATGGTAGAAGAACAGGCTACCGTGGTTGATTGTGAAGGTGAGTTTGCCTGGGTAGAAACTCAGAGGCAGTCCAGCTGCGGACACTGTTCTGTTAAAAATGGTTGTGGTACTCAGGTCTTATCTAAAATTTTTGGCAATAAAACGGCTTATGTGCGTTGTATTAATTCCTGTCATGTAAAAATCGGAGATCGGGTCATTATTGGTATCAATGAATCTGCTTTGCTTTCCGGCTCATTCCTGCTTTATCTGCTACCTTTATTGAGTATGATAATTGCCTCGGGTGCAGGGGTGGCTATGGCCAGACAATGGTGGCCGCATTACCTGGATCTGAGTTCGATTATTATGGCTGTTGCCGGTCTGCTGGCTGGATTAAAGTATTCACGTTACAAAAGCAGTTTTAACAATGCTAATCAAAAGACCTATGAACCGGTTATTTTAAAGAAAGTGACGCCTTATATCAGGTCACAGGCGGTTATCTGGGATAAATAATGACGTTTAATTTTTATTATCGCCAGGGCTGTCATTTGTGTGAAGATATGTATGCCTTATTACGACCTTATGAGCAAACACATGTACTGACTATTAATATGTTAAATATTGATAAAGATCCCCAGTTAAAAGAAAAATACCATCAATTGATACCAGTTTTAAGTGATGCAGAAGATAATGAAATCTGTCATTATTTTTTTGATAAAGTGAGCTTTGAAAAGCATTTAAAATCAACTTCTTGATTTATCATTCTTTACTCTACTTTTGCCCAGTAATTTGTTATGATTGCCGGTTTTATTGACCTTCTAAGGCTGGAAATTTAAGTGGCTGAACTCGAGTTTATACGTAATTTTTCTATTATTGCTCATATTGATCATGGCAAATCCACACTATCGGATCGACTGATTCAAATCTGCGGTGGCTTGTCCGAGCGGGAAATGCAGGCTCAGGTTCTGGATTCCATGGATATCGAACGGGAACGTGGTATTACTATTAAGGCTCAGAGTGTTTCTCTGGATTATAAAGCTGATGATGGTCATACCTATCAACTTAATTTTATTGACACACCGGGGCATGTGGATTTTTCCTATGAAGTGTCACGTTCACTGGCAGCCTGTGAAGGCGCTTTGCTGGTGGTTGATGCCTCTCAGGGGGTTGAAGCTCAAAGTGTGGCTAATTGTTATACTGCTATTGAGCAGGGGCTGGAAGTGCTGCCGGTACTCAATAAAATTGATTTGCCGGCAGCCGATCCAGTGCGGGTCATGACTGAAATTGAAGAGGTAATTGGTCTGGATGCGATGGAAGCGCCTCTGGTCAGCGCTAAAACCGGCGAAGGCATGCATGAGTTGCTGGAATATCTGGTTAAGCATATTCCGGCTCCACAGGGGGATAGAGAAGCACCTTTACAGGCATTAATTATTGATTCCTGGTTTGATTCCTATTTAGGAGTGGTTTCCCTGGTCAGGGTAATGCAGGGTACTCTGAAAGTTAAAGATAAAATGCTGGTCATGTCTACAGGTAAATCACATGTCGTTGACGGCGTGGGTATATTTACCCCTAAACGGGAAAAGAAACAACACCTGACTGCGGGTGAAGTCGGCTATGTGATTGCTGGTATCAAGGATATTTATGGTGCGCCTGTGGGCGATACGCTTACCACTGCCCATCATCCCTGCCAGGAGACTCTGGAAGGTTTTAAAGAAGTACAGCCGCGTGTTTTTGCCGGTCTGTTTCCGGTCACTTCAGATGATTATGAAGGTTTAAGAGAGGCGTTATCCAAACTTAAATTAAATGATGCGGCTTTATTTTATGAGCCTGAAGTGTCTCAGGCTCTGGGGTTTGGCTTTCGTTGCGGCTTCCTGGGTATGCTGCATATGGAAATTATCCAGGAACGTCTGGAACGTGAATATGAACTGGATCTGATCACCACTGCACCTACGGTAATTTATCAGTTGCTGACAACCCGGGGTGAGGTGATAGAAATTGATAATCCGGCGGATCTGCCCAATCGTTCTACTATTGAAGAAATACGTGAACCTATTATTATTGCCAATATTTTATTGCCTCAGGAATATGTCGGTAATGTAATCAGCCTGTGTATTGAAAAACGCGGGGTGCAGAAAAAAATGCAGTATGCAGGTAATCAGGTCAGTATGACCTTTGAAATGCCTATGAATGAAGTCGTTCTGGACTTTTTTGATCGACTGAAATCCGTCAGTCGCGGTTTTGCCTCACTGGAATATCATTTTGATCGATTTGAGGCTTCCAAACTGGTTAAAATGGATATTTTAATTAATGGTGAGGTAGTGGATGCTCTGTCATTAATCATTCATGAGGATTTCGCCTTAAAGCGGGGCCGTGAACTGACGGAAAAAATGAAAGAACTGATTCAACGGCAGATGTTTGATGTGGCTATTCAGGCCGCTATCGGTTCTAAAGTTATTGCCCGAACGAATGTAAAGGCCTTAAGAAAAAATGTAACGGCTAAATGTTATGGCGGAGATGTCAGTCGTAAACGAAAACTGCTGGAAAAACAAAAAGCCGGTAAAAAGCGTATGAAACAGGTCGGACGGGTAGAGATACCCCAGGAAGCCTTTTTAGCCGTACTTCATATTGGGAATGATTAATAAGCTGATACTCATACCTGATTCAAATTTTGCGGATTGATTTACAATAAAATAATAAACAATAGAGAGAAATAATGGATTTTGATATAGCACTTGTACTGGTGGTTTTAACTTTTGCTTCCGGCATTATCTGGTTAATGGATAAGTTTCTATGGGAGAAAGATCGTAAAGTCAGGCAACAGGAGAAAATTGACTCAAAAGGAAAAGACGTTACTGAGCAGGAACGAGATGCTCTGCTGGCTGATCCTGTTCTTGTAGAATATGCTAAATCCCTGTTCCCGATTTTTTTTATCGTCCTGATATTACGTTCTTTTCTTTTTGAACCTTTCAGGATCCCATCCCAGTCTATGATGCCTAATCTCTGGGTGGGTGATTTTATTCTGGTGAATAAATTCAGCTATGGTGTTCGTCTACCGGTATTAAATTATGAAATTCTTGATTCAGGTAAACCCAAAAATGGTGATGTGGCGGTCTTCCGTTATCCGGTTAATCCTTCCATTAACTTTATAAAACGGGTTATAGGGATCCCTGGCGATCATGTCGTATATAAAAATAAAGTATTATATATTAATGACAAAATCGTGCCTCAGGAGTTACTGGGGGTGTATAAAGGAAAAGGTTCCGGTGAGAAAATGACGGGAGCGATTCTTAAAAAAGAGGATTTACTGGGTGTAAAACATGATATTTTACTGGTACCCGGCAAACCCGATTATAGTCATATGTATTTTTCGGCATTTTATAATCAGGGGAATATTGATCTGGTTGTGCCTGAAGGTCATTATTTTATGATGGGTGATAATCGTGATGAAAGCCATGATAGTCGCTTCTGGGGACTGGTGCCACAGGAAAATCTGGTGGGTAAGGCATTTATGATCTGGTTTAACTGGGATGTGGGTCACGCTCTGTTCTGGGAGCGAATTGGAAAGGCCATTGAATAATCAATAAGATGGATTATACTTTTAACAATAACAAATACCCATAATATATTAAAGGATACAAAATGCTGAAACCGAGCTTAAAATACAGACAACAAAAAGGTTTTACTCTGGTGGGATGGCTAATTGTTATTGCAATTTTCCTGTTTTTTGCTTATCTCGCTATGATTCTGACCCCGGTTGTTATTGGTAATCATACGATGGATCGTATTCTTGAATCCCTGAAAGAAGAACCCGGTATTACGCAGAAGTCCAAACGGCAGATATGGCGATTAATTGAAAACCGTATGATAGTCAATCAGGTACGCAGTTTGACAAAAGACGATTTTGATATTGTAAAAGAGCCTAATAAAGTGATGGTGTATCTTGAATATGAAGATAAGGTACACTTTGGTGGTAATGTCTATATTGTTTTTGAACGGGAAAAATCTGTAGAACTGGTTAGAAATTGAACAAAAAACTGAGTCATCTATGTAAAAAACTGGGCTATACCTTTAAGGATATAAGCCTTCTGGAAGTCGCTTTAAGTCATCGCAGTATTGGCAAGAATAATAATGAGCGACTGGAATTTCTGGGGGATTCAGTTGTTGGTTATGTCATTGCTCAGGAATTATACCAGCGCCTTGCTGATGATAATGAGGGTAACCTCAGTCGTTATCGTTCCTTGCTGGTCAAAGGAGACACCCTGGCCAGTATTGCCCGGCATTTTGGAGTCGGTCAATATCTTAAACTGGGCGGCGGCGAACTGAAAAGCGGCGGTTATCGACGAGCATCTATTCTTGCAGATGCGATGGAAGCGATAATTGGTGCCATTACTCTGGATTCAAATATCGAGCAGGCTCGCCAGTGTATTTTAAGCTGGTATCAGTCTCGTCTGGATAACATCACATCACTGGATCTTAAAGACCCCAAAACCCGTCTTCAGGAATATCTGCAAGCTCGTAAATATGCCTTACCGGAATATAAGGTAGTCTCTGTAAACGGTAAAGAGCATGCCCAGATTTTTCAGGTAGACTGCTCTGTTAAGGAGTTAAAACTCAATATTTCAGCACAGGGTACCACACGTCGTACCGCCGAACAGAAAAGTGCTGAACTGATGCTTGAGCAAATTGTTGAGGAAAAAATATGAGAAAGCTGAATTAACTATGACGGTAACAGAATTTCCTGATGACTACCGCAGTGGTTATGTTGCTATTATAGGTCGTCCTAATGTGGGTAAATCCACATTATTAAATTATATTCTCGGGTTTCATCTCAGCATAACATCAAAAAAGCCGCAAACTACACGTCATCGTTTACTCGGTATTAAAACCACTCGTACCGCCCAGGCTGTTTATATTGATACCCCGGGCCTGCATCAGAATTATCAGGGTGCCATACATCGTTTTATGAATCGTGAGGCTATGATGACCTTACAGGATGTCGATGTTATTGTTTTTGTGATAGATAGACTAAAGCTGACCGAAGAAGATGAGTACGCCATTAGTCTGCTGGAACAATGCTCTCAGCCGATTATTCTGGTGGTAAATAAAGTTGACCGGATAAAAAATAAGGAAGTATTACTACCGTTTCTCGAAGAGGTCAGCCAGCGCCTTAAGTTTGCCGGTGTTCTGCCGGTATCGGCATCTAAAGGCAGTAATGTTCTGGAGCTGGAAAAACAGATCGAATCTCATTTGCATAAATCTCCAGCGTATTTTCCTGAAGAACAAATTACCGATAAATCTGATCGTTTTCTGGCATCAGAACTGATCCGTGAAAAAATTATGCGTTTACTGGGACAGGAAGTGCCTTATGCGGTGGCAGTGGAAGTGGAAGCTTTTGAAGAACAGGAAAAAATCATTAAAATTGCAGCTATTATCTGGGTAGAGCGTGATAATCAGAAAAGCATTATTATTGGCCATAAAGGCCAGCAGTTAAAAGCCATTGGCAAGCAGGCTAGAATTTCAATGGAAGGGCTTTATAAGAAAAAAGTATTCCTAAAACTCTGGGTAAAAGTTAAAGACGGCTGGTCCAATGATGAACGAGCCTTAAAAAGCCTGGGGTATTTTGATGAATTTAATTTATGATTTCAGGGTGATGGGTACAAACGAGTTGCATTGTTATTTATTAAGAGATTAATATGCCTGGCAGGGTAAAACTGGATAATAAATCAGCAGTGCTGCTGCACCATCACAATTATCAGGATAATAGTCTGATAGTGCATTTTTTTGTGCAGGATGAAGGTAAAGTCAGTGCGCTTGCCAGGGGAGTGAAAAACTCCAGAAAAAGCCGCTATGCATTACTGCAACCCTTTCAGCAGCTTATCATATCCCTATCTGGAAAAGGCGAGCTGTTAACTCTCACTCAAATTGAATCAGGAACACAAAACTGGCCCTTGAAGGGTAAATCGCTTTATTGCGCCTATTACATTAATGAGCTTTTACTTCATCTCCTGCCGGCACATACCGATTGTTCTGCTATTTTTAGCCTGTATAATGAAGTACTTAAATTATTAAGCCAGAATACTGCCCAGGAAACTATGCATTATGAGATACCCCTGCGTCTGTTTGAACTGAAAATACTGGAATTTTTAGGCTATGGTCTGAATCTTACCCATGATTTTCAGAGTGGGGAAAAGGTAACAGTTGATAAAAACTATTTTTATCAACTGGATTCAGGACCCTCACTGCTGGAAAACAAGCAGGTTCAGAGCATCATGATCAGCGGCCAGACCTTAATAGCACTGTCCCGTAATCAGTTTAATGAGCAGAAAACCTTGCAAGAATGTAAACAATTATTAAAATGGGCACTTTCCCAGCACCTGGACAAACCGCTTAAAAGCCGGGAACTCTTTAAACAATTATACGGCAGGAAAAGCAATTGATGAACCTGCCAGGTCATTAAGGAATATAAATGAGAACAACTGATGCCATCCTGTTAGGTGTAAATATTGATCATGTTGCTACATTAAGGCAGGCCAGGGGAACTCGTTACCCTGATCCGGTTAAAGCGGCAATGGATGTTGAACAGGCAGGGGGAGACAGTATTACTCTGCATTTAAGAGAGGACCGACGTCATATTCAGGAACGGGATGTTTTTCTGATTAAAGATGTGCTGCAAACCCGGATGAACCTGGAAATGGCAGTTACAGAGTCCATGCTGGATATTGCCGAACAGGTAAAACCTGCGGACTGCTGTCTGGTACCGGAAAAAAGAGCAGAACTGACCACAGAAGGCGGGCTGGATGTGGCGGCTCAAATCAGTAAAATGCAGGATGCCTGTCAGCGTCTGGCAGAAGCCGGGGTCAGGGTCTCTCTGTTTATTGATGCCGATAAAAAACAGATTGATGCGGCGGCACAGGTTAATGCCCCGGTTATTGAAATTCATACCGGGCATTATGCAGATTATCAGGGTGTGCAGCAGCAACAGGAATTTGAGCGAGTAAAAGAAGGGGTTTTGTATGCAAAGTCTCTGGGCCTGTCGGTAAATGCCGGTCACGGCCTGCACTATCATAATGTTCAGCCCATTGCCGCCTTAACCGATATTGAAGAATTAAATATTGGCCATGCTATTATGGCGCAGGCATTATTTACCGGGTTGCCGCAGGCAGTTAAGGATATGAAGCAATTAATGCTGCTGGCCAGAAAGCAATAAAAATTTATATTGACACTGGCTTGAATGAGTATATAATCAGACACAGCTTGAAAGTACGACTTATATTTATGCACACCCCTTGATATCCTTCTGATGTTATCTAATACGATACTCAGTCTGGATACTCGTCAAGTTTTTCATAAGTAAATAGCACCACTTCTCAGCACAACCCGTTCAGATATCTGATTTAATTTTCTTAATATAAACTTATATAAGAATTTTGCATACAGAATATGGACAAATATAAAATTACTAATTGGAAAAGGATATAAATATATGTCTACTGGTACCGTAAAATGGTTTAACGAATCTAAAGGTTTTGGTTTTATTGAGCAGGATTCTGGTCCTGATGTTTTCGCACATTTCAGCGCGATTTCTGGCTCAGGTTTCAAAACTTTAATTGAAGGTCAAAAAGTTGAGTTCACAGTTACTCAAGGTCAAAAAGGCCCTCAGGCAGAAAATATTGTTGTTGTTTAATTAAAAATTAAATAACACTTTTAAAAAAGGGCAAACCCGAAAAGGTTTGCCCTTTTTTATTGATAAAAATCAATAACATCTAATATATTAGTGTTTAAAGTTATTATAACTTTGAAATATATAAAATATCGCTAATAATAGCCAATTAAAGTTAATGGATACAGCAAAAATCGGTGAAGCCACTTAAACTTCATCAATTAGCCTAAACCAGGCTTTTTTAAAAATTATGGCACTTTCTGTGAACTGCTCAGCTTTTCCCGATTAAATTG
>JALSUJ010000042.1:0-10800 GCA_027071355.1 Gammaproteobacteria bacterium
CCACCAGCACCCCATTTCGCTCAATACGTGATAACACCGATAATAAAGGCAGTTCAACCTCCTGAAATAATTTTTTCAGTTCACTTTGCTGCTCCAGTTTTGGCCATAAGACCTCATGCAAGCGCAAGGTAATATCTGCATCTTCTGCTGCATAAGGGGCTGCCTGAGCCACAGGGACTTCATCAAAACACCGTTGTTTTACCCCTTTTCCAGCAACCTCTTCATATTTAATTGTTTGATAGGATAGATATTTTAGTGCCAGAGCATCCATATTGTGCCGGGTTGCGGTACTGTCGAGTACATAGGACTCCAGCATAGTATCAAACGCAATACCCTGTAAATTAATAGCATAATTGTGCAGTACATTTTTATCGTATTTGAGGTTCTGACCAGCTTTTGCCTGTCCGGGATCTTCCAGCAGCGGCTTCAGACGTTGTAACACGGCATCACGATCCAGCTGCTGACTGACTTCTACATCTTTATGGGTTAAGGGTACATAAGCTGCTTTGCCGGTTTCCACAGCAAAAGAAACACCGACAATTTCTGCCTGCATATAATCCAGGGAGGTCGTTTCGGTATCAAAAGCAATCAGTTCTGCGGCGGTTAATTTCCTCATCCACTGTTCAAATAATTTCCAGTCCAGAATGGTGGTGTATTGACCTTTCTGATTACCCCAGGGAGAGCCATTATTGTCTTCTGCAATTAACATTTCCTGCTGTGTACCAGCAAATTCCTGATCCAGCAACTGAGATAACCAGGTTTTAAATTCCAGTTCACCAAACAGCTTTTTCAGGCTTTCAGTATCCGGCTCGGACATGCATAATTGTTCAATACTTTGTTCCAGTTCCACATCCAGTTTAATCGTCACCAGTTGATAGGATAACTTTAACTGTTCAAGATTAGCCCGCAGATTTTCACCGACTTTACCTTTAAATTTATCGGCATGAGCAATAATATTTTCCACACTAGCATATTCCTGCAGCCATTTTACGGCGGTTTTAGGCCCTACTTTCGGGATGCCGGGAATATTGTCCGAGGTATCCCCAATTAAGGCCAGGTAATCAATGATCTGCTCTGGTTTTACACCGAATTTTTTATGTACACCCGCAACATCCATACGCTGGTTTTTCATGGTGTCGATCAGACAGACTTTATCATTGACCAGTTGTGCCATGTCTTTATCACCGGTAGAGATAATAACCTCAAGCCCGTGTTGTACCGCCTGCACAGCCAGAGTACCAATAACGTCATCCGCTTCTACACCAGCCACCATAATCAGGGGAAAGCCCATGGCCTTAATAACCGCATGCAGGGGTTCTATCTGATTGCGCAAATCATCGGGCATTGAGGGGCGATTGGCTTTGTACTGCGCAAACATATCATCGCGAAAGGTTTTACCTTTGGCATCAAATACCATAGCGATACGGCGGGTAGGATGATCATTGAGCAAACGCTTCATCATATTCACCACCCCATAAATTGCCCCGGTAGGCATACCTTTGGAGTTAGTCAGATCAGGCATGGCATGAAAAGCACGGTAAAGGTAAGATGAACCATCGACTAATACCAGTTCTTTGTCAGTATTTTTCTGTGCAGTTTCAGTCACTTTTGCAAACATTATTTTTCCGGGTTTTAATAATTTTGATGCCTTAATCTAAATTTGATTATTACGGCTTAAAGACCCGAATTATACAGCTTTAAGGGCATATATGATATGCTTTAAGAGTATGACTTAGGGTATAAAAAATGAATACTGTAACTATGTCGGATGGCACTCAGGTCCTGGATATATCAACGCCTGATAGTGCAGAACTGCACAAATTAAAATACGGTATCGGTAATTTTGCCATCTGGTTCCTAATTATTATAGAACTATCTGAATTTGCTTTTTTCTTTATCGTTTTTTTAATTGGTAAAGCCCATTATCCGGAAATTTTCTATCAGGGGCCGCCGCAGCTTAATACTATGGCTGCAATGTTAAATACCCTGCTCCTGATCACCGGCAGTTTCTGCGTAGCCAGAGCCGTGGCGGCTATACGACAGGATAATCGAAAACACGCCATTATTTTTCTCTGGCTGACATTTTTTATGGGGTTTTCTTATTGTATTATCAAAATCTGGGAATACCAGTGGAATATAGATTCCGGTTTTGACTCATCAACTAATTATTTTTTCGGTATTTATTATTATCTGACTTTTAATCATTTTGTTCATATATTAATGGGTATGAGTGTTATTCTCTGGGTAACCATTGGCCTGCATATGGGGCATTATAATTCTAAGCATCATGCTACACTGGAAAGCGCTGGTCTGTACTGGCATATGATTGATCTGGTATGGCTGGTGATTTTTCCTTTACTTTATGTATTACGTTAATGAGTTGAATACTATGACAATTTTTCCCGGTCTTAAAAAATTCTCAATAGAGGGACGCATTAATTTTTTCTGGGTTATCTTAATGCTGCTCACCCTGTTTGTTACCTTTATTGCCGAATCCGCCACCCCCAGTCATTTTATTGTATGGGTAATTTGTTTCACCACTGCTATAAAAGGCCGTTTTGTTATGGATGAAATGATGGGATTACGGGAAGCAATTCCCAGTATCCGCTATACTATTTATTCATATTTTATTTTGCTGCCCATTTTTATTGCTTTAAGTATTATTTTTCCAGAATTTCTGGTCAAAATAACCACCATTAATCCATAAATCATCCTACTGCCAGTTGCAGGGAAACATGTAATGAGTAAAACAGACCGTAGAGATCCTTCCTTTATTCCACTAAAATCAGATACTCTAAATCGTGAAACCTGGCGAGTGTTTCAAATCATGGCTGAATTTGTTAATGGTTTTGAACAATTGTCTGATATTAAGCCATCTGTCAGTATTTTTGGTTCTGCCCGAACCACTGTCGATGATCCGGTCTATCAGTTAACGGCAGAAATTGCTGAATTATTATCCAATTCCGGTTTTTCCATTGTCAGCGGCGGCGGACCCGGTGTTATGGAAGCAGCCAATAAAGGGGGTCATAAGGGAAAATCTCAGAGTATCGGCCTGAATATTGAATTGCCCAGGGAACAGCATAGCAATCCTTATCAGGATATTTCTCTGTCGTTCAAGCATTTTTTTTCCCGCAAGGTCATGTTTGTAAAATATGCGACGGCTTACGTTGTTATGCCCGGTGGTTTTGGTACACTAGACGAATTTGCAGAGATTCTGACCTTAATTCAGACGGGAAAAACCCGAAAAATCCCCATTATTCTGGTGGGGAGTGAATTCTGGTCTGGTTTACTGCAATGGTTTGAAAAAAGTATGGTTCCTGCAGGAACCATAGAACCGGAAGATCTGCGGTTAATGCAGGTCATTGATGATCCCAAAGCCATTGTTGATGCAATTTTTGCCCATTATGAGCATCGCTGCTTTGAACCCTCAGAAGAAGAACACGAACAAATGCTGGATCTTTAGGGTCTGCCCCTGGATATCAGCAAAAATAATTTCAGGAAATATTAATGAATAAAAAATATGCTTCAGCCGTAATCAGCACCCTTTTAATGGCCTTATCCCTCACTTTTACCGCCCGAGTTATTGCACAAACGGAGGGTGAAGAAAAACGCAAACCTGATGAAGATAAGGTTAATCCTCTGGAAAATGTGGATATTAATATTATTAAACGGGATGACAGAACCATTGAAACCTATAGTGTTCATGGTGTGGTATATAAGGTAAAAGTTATTCCCAGCAGCGGCCCAGTGTATTATTTATACGATACCGATGGTGATGGTTCTCTGGAAACCCGTTCAAATCGGGAAATCAGTGAAACCACGGTACAACAGTGGAAAATTTTTCAGTGGTAAACCAGTAACCCTAAATAAATCAGTTGAATCGTAGCGAGAATGATCAGAGTGCTGGAGATACAAGGATTTACAGGTTATTTTGGTTTTATTCGTAGTCACCCTACGGGTGAAGTCAAAATATTCTGGAAAGTCTTGTAGATTCAGTGCTATGGACATTCGCAGTAGGTTCAACTGATTTATTTAGGGTAACGGTTTATATTTACGAAAGCTGTTTTAAATGTCGGTTTATACGCCACTTAACCATCCACAACTTACTCAGATATTAAGCCGTTTTTTATTTTGGCAAAGCGATAAGCTGATTAATTTTAAAGCTATTCTAGATGGCATAGAAAACACCAATTATCGCCTGTTTACAGAGGAGCAGCTTAGTGGTGTAGTGGACTTTTATACTGCGTTTCTGGGTATCCCGCCTGCTGCATCAAAAACAGCATAAAGCCCAACAAAATTCACCAGAACGGGTTCAGAATAAAGATCCGGATGTGCTAAAATACCTGCTGTAAAATCATCGTAACAATCCTGATCTGATGCAATTACTGGAATAATATGCACTCTAAAACATCCGACAATAGCAGCTCTGCATCTGCAAATTTAATGCAACGCATAGCCAAAAAACTGGAACTTATTGCTGTTCGCAGCGGCCAGCTGATTGCCTGGCTGACGCTGTTAATGGTATTTACTACCTTTCTTATTGTGGTACTTCGCTATGGTTTTGAGTCAGGCTGGATTGCCATGCAGGAATCAGTTATCTATATGCATGCCCTGGTGTTTCTTATTGGTATTCCCTACACTCTGAAATACGATGGTCATGTCCGGGTTGATATTTTTTATAGCAAGATGTCAGTACGCAGCAAAACCTGGGTTAATTTGCTGGGAACTCTGTTTTTATTATTACCTGTCAGTATTTTTATTGCCTGGGTCAGCTGGGACTATGTAACAGCCTCCTGGCATATGCATGAAGAATCCGGTGAAGCCGGCGGTCTGCCCGGTATATACCTGCTTAAATCCACTATTTTACTGATGACTGCCCTGTTGTTAATTCAGGGACTGAGTCAGTTATTACTGAACATATCGTTTCTATTTATGCAGAATAAGCCGTCCAATGACAGCACATCTATAAATACCCCGGCAGGCCTGTAAATGGAAACTATAATGCCCCTGCTGCTCTTTGTCACCGTCTGCATGGTATTATTAATCGGCTATCCGGTTGCCCTGTCACTGGGTGGAACAGCCTTATTTTTCGCTCTGATTGGACTGCTGACGGATACCTTTGACCCGATTTTTTTACAGGCACTGCCCAATCGTATTTTTGGTATTATGACCAACCAGACTCTGGTGGCAGTACCGCTATTTGTCTTTATGGGGGTTATGCTGGAACGCTCAAAAGTAGCCGAAGAACTGCTGGGCACAATGGCTGATTTATTTGGCACTCTGCGTGGCGGTCTGGGGATTTCAGTGGTGCTGGTGGGTATGCTACTGGCTGCTAGTACTGGTATTGTCGGTGCTACAGTCGTCACTATGGGTCTGTTATCGCTACCCATTATGCTTAAACGAGGATACCACCCCAGTATTGCAACCGGAACCATCTGTGCAGCTGGCACTCTTGGACAAATAATTCCTCCCTCAATCATTCTGATTTTACTCGGTGATGTGTTATCGGCGGCCTATCAGCAGGCACAATTAAATATGGGGATTTTCAGCCCGGAAACTCTCTCTGTAGGTGATTTATTTGTAGGTGCACTAATTCCAGGGCTGATCCTGGTGGTAGCTTATATCGCTTATCTGCTCTTTATCGGACTGACCAGAAAACACTTAATTCCAGAGGTTGAAAAGCATAGTACTCAGCATTCAGAGCATATACTATTGCGCAGTCTTAAAGCCCTGATCCCGCCCTTATTACTGATCATTGCAGTATTAGGCTCAATATTAACAGGTGCGGCAACACCCACAGAGGCTGCAGCTGTGGGTGCTGTCGGTGCATTGATCCTGGCTCTGTTTAAACAGCAACTGAGTTTCTCGGTCTTAAAAGATGTAGTGTATTCAACCACCCAGGTCACCAGTATGATTTTCTTTATTTTTATTGGTGCGGCCATTTTTTCCCTCACCTTCCGTGGTTTTAGTGGGGATGTAATTATTGAAGAGTTTTTAATGGGTATTGCCGAAAAAAACTCAGACAGCTGGTTAATCCACATACTGCCCGACGGCGTATTTGGTCCATTATTAATTGTGATGTTAGTGATGTTTTTACTGGGTTTTATTCTGGATTTTATTGAAATAACCTTTGTTGTAGTGCCTGTTATTGCGCCTGTATTATTAACTCTGGGTGTCGATCCGGTATGGCTGGGAATAATGATTGCTATTAACCTGCAAACCTCTTTTTTGACTCCGCCCTTTGGCTTTGCCCTGTTTTATCTGCGTGGTGTCGCCCCGGAAAATGTCAAAACCATTGATATATATAAGGGTGTTATTCCTTTTATTTTGATACAGGTCGCAATGATGTTTGCTCTGGCCTACTGGCCTCGGCTGGCCACATGGCTGCCAGAGCAAGTCTTTAAATAGTAACTTAATGACGCAGCAGGACCTGATCTTAGGCTACTTTTGGTAAGATAGTTTCTACTGGCACATTATGATAGGAACGTCGGAAAAACTTGCCCAGTACCTGATTGATTCGATTGGTTCGTTGTAAAGAAGGAATAATATTTTTCTGACGATAGCCAATCTGCTGTAAAAATTGATACAGTTCCTGATTATGCGGCTCAAGTTTCAAACCCAGAATAATAGTTGCCAGACCTTTTTGACGTTGTCCCAGATAAAGATGGGTATAAGCCAGTACTTTCAGGATGCAGGTGTCTCTAGGACTCATATGATGGGCATCTTCTATAACCGAGATCCGCTCTTTCATACCACCTATGACCTCACACAGCCCCAGATATGCCTGACATCGAGCTCTGGCCTGCGGATCAGTCTTATGTTTATTCATTGCCACCCGAAAATAAAAAACCGCCTTTGAATAATCATAATTTCTAAGTGCATCAATACCTCGTGAGAATTCCATTACCAGTCGGATATTGGTTTCCAAAGTTGTCTCCCCTCTCCTGTTAGACGAGTGAAATCTGTCAAGTGATGAAATGAGAACCATCTCATCTTTAGTTTGATTCTAGCATATTTATTTTTATTGCCAATGCCTGCCGATTTTTTTTTAAAAAAATGTTACATTGAACTCCTTTCCAAATTCAAAGCAGCACTATCCAGCACTCATGAAAAAACTTATGTATCGATGTTATACTTATTTACTACTGATATCCTTTATCAGTGTGTGTCCTGCCACTATCCTGCAGGCAGCACCTATGAAAGGAATGTATTCCTATCTGGCTGACGCTGCCTGGTTTCTGGACTGCGACCAGCAAAAACGCTTTCCTGTTGCACCAGAAGGTGATAATGCAGCCCTGCAGCAGGCTTATCTGAAAAACCGTTATCTTGCGGGTAAATCTCTACTGGTTGAGCTGGATGGCTATATTAATATGCGTCCAAAAATGGAAGGTGATGGTGATCAGCCAAGCCTGATAGTCGACCAATTTATTGCCCTTAAACAACAGGAAAACTGCACTGGTATCATCCCCCCTGTCCCGCTAAACAACACCTACTGGAAACTGGTAGAACTTGAAGGCCGGCATTTGGACAATAATCCGCTGTGGCTTGAGGCTCAACAGCAAGGTGGAGCCAATGAACGGGAAATACATATCAAAATAACTGCTCAGGCTGAACAGCTAAAAGGTTTTGGCGGCTGTAATGCTTTTACCGGAGTGGTTAAAAGAACCCGTTTAACGAATAGTCGGAATGACAACTTAAATAATAGTTTAGATAATAATTCAGGTGATAATGGAGATATTAAAATTGGGCCTTTTCGAAATACCCGTAAAACCTGTCCGAATATAAAACTGGAAGCCCGTTTTCTGCAATTACTGGAAAGTGCGGAACATTATAAAATTAAGGGTGAGAGCCTTGAATTATTTCATCAACAGCAGTCTATAGCCAAATTTATTGCTATTTACTTCTAGGAACCTGTCCGAGAATAAAAATCCTGCAAACTCAAATTGATGCAGCCACTGAAGTTGCAGGGAGACATTCTCAAGAGCATAAACATGAAGAAAGGGTATGCCCACAAGGCATAACATGAAAAGAAATTTGTTCAAAATCAATCTGTATATATAAGTCACAAACTAAGTTTAGAAGGGCGATAACACTTTGTCCAGCGATGAGCCACTAATGTAGCGCCGGTGCAGGATCATGCAGCATAACAGCCGGTTCGCTAAAACTGGTAAAACGTTCCATAAAATCTATGGTTTCAAGCATGGGTGCACCACGAAAGAACTGGGTCATTGGCACATCGACCCATAAGCGATCCGCCCACAAATAATATTCATAGGGTGTATCACCAATACCATCCTTATTACGATCAAAACCTTCATAATTATCCCAGTAATTATTTTTCCAGTCATTATAAAAAGAGGCAGCCGGAATACTGGCCTGTACATCCAGAAGATTGGAGATAAAATGATTATTATGAATAATATGCCCTCCCCGTTCACCATAAAAATACAGAGCTATATCATTGTATAAGAACCAGTTATTTTTCAGCGTAATAATATTTTCCGGATCCAGCGGGGCATTGGCACTCATTCCCACCGCACAGTGCAGAATTTTATTGTCCAGAATCTGGATATTATTACTTTCCTTAAAGGCCAGAGCTGAGCCAGAAAAACTTCTCAAATGACTGATCTTATTTTTTTTAATTAATAAATCATTAGAATAAATCACCATCATACCGGTCACATTATGCTCAATTATATTATTTATAATTTCGTTTTCATGAGAAAAAACAAGTTCAAAACCAATTCGACTATGACTAATATGATTAGCAATAAAACGATTCGTCAATGAATTGGTTATGTAAATATCCCTAACTTTTATAAATTCATTTTTCTGGATAAGGTTATCGTGGCTATTCCACAAACGTAAACCATCCCCTCTTAAGCTGGTTGCCCGATCTTTTGAGGAAATAGTATTATTGCGGATAATATTTTCATTAGCACCCAGAACATTAATCCCAAACAGGGTGTTGTTAATAATATTATCTTCTATAAGTACATTATCGGCTTTTAAGGTAATACCTGAATCCATGCTGTCAAAAGAGTCACCGGAGTTTATCAGCTGCAAACCTTTTATCACAGAATGACTGGCCTCTATGGTCAATACAGTGCCAACACCTTCAGCATCCACTATAACCTTACCCTGCCCCTCTATGGTAATGGGACGATGAATAATCACCGGTCCTGAGTAATGTCCTGGTTCAGGACGCAGCACACCATTTTCTGGTGTCAGTTCAATATAAAGCTGTAATGGTGGGTAGGCATAAACACTATAAGAGCTTGATAAGATCAGGAACAGAATGGCAGATAAAATAAATGGCTTACACATAATGGCCGATCATATAGCTTTAATACGTAAATCTCAAAATTTTATATCAGCGAACATGATCCGGATCAATGAGGGGGATTAACTGATATTTCTGCTGTTAATTATAACAATTCTGAACGTCTGTTCCTCCCGGGCTATTTTTTAATATTAGTTTCATACAATTGTCGTATTTGTGTCATAAAGGAGGATTATATTGTGCAGAAAAACTGGAGAAAAAAAGTGTACCTGCAAACTGATATAGACGTTTCAAATTATAATGATATTGACTATTATTCCTATTATCCGGGATTTGAAGTCAAATTTACTGAGGATAAAGAGGAACTAAATCAGGTAAAAAGACTGCGTATAAAACAAAATCATACTCTGCGTATCGATAATTCGGAACAAAATGAAACTCGTACAGGCCAAATAAAAAACAAAAAAAATTTTAAAAAATTAATTGATGAGCATAAGGACCTGATCCATGATGGCTACGACAGCCATACCAGACACCTGATTGTTAAAGATATTCGTAACAACCGGGTTATTGCCTACGTGCGTATTATCGATTCTTTTACTGCTTTTAAAATTGGTGGTTTTTTTAGTGAAACCCGTTTCAACCTGAGTAAAATAGTTAATCACCAGCATTATTATTTTGAACTCAGCTGTCTGGTGATTGATAAGCAGTATCATAGTGACCTCACCATTAAGCCACTCTGGTCAGGCCTTCTGCAATATGCACAGCAAAATGGTGTAGATGCTGTCATTGGACTTTTATCGGTACCTTTAAATAACAGCTTTAATAAAGCAGTACGTATGATTTCACATCTTAAAGCCCGGCATATGAGTAATAAAAAACAACGAGTTATACCTTATCAGATGCTACCCAGTTCATTTAGCAGTAAGTTCTCCAGTAAAATACTGTCTATAGAACACATTGAATATTTATTCTCCAGGGGCATCAGACTATGTGGTGATGCCTACTGGAATCATGCCATGAATTCAGCCGATCTGTTTATCTACTATAAAATGGATAATATACCTAAAATTCCGGAATGCATTCAATTAAATGAGATAGAATTAGGTCGAATGTGTGAATAACAGCAGGAGCTGTATGGAACGCCCTTGATTCTGAGTTTTTTATTCAGAATAAAGCTGCAAGTGTCAGACTGATTTTCGATTATCTTTAAGCACGTGCCAGATACTTTTTATGTCCACCGTTTTATCCTGCCGATTCAGCAGGGTAATGAGTATCTGTTCTAGCGCCGCATACAGACAGGCGGCGGCTGCAAGCGACATTGGCCAGCTGGACAGTCCGGTAAACAGTAGTACATAAGCCACAATTGTAATACTGACAGATATTTTTACTGCAATGGTATGATAACTGGTCATTTTTCTGAACTTAATAAAGCCAATTACCACGGGTACAATAAAACAGGCAATAACAATAGCAATTGGAATAAGTTCCCGCAGCACTATATCCGGCCATAACAG
>JALSUJ010000042.1:10810-15522 GCA_027071355.1 Gammaproteobacteria bacterium
ACACAGCCAGGGTAATATAAACCACAAAATCACTCCAGCTGTCCAGCTGCGCGCCCAGTTCTGAAACCAGATTCAGCCTACGTGCCAGATAACCATCCAGAATATCGGTCAATTCAGTAAAAATCATCGCCCCGATAAACAATACAGGATGATGATTTATGGCCAGAAACAGTAGGATCAGAGCCATAAAAATACGCACAGAACTGATAATATTCGGCAAATGCCGGTAAGTAAAACTTAACATATACTGGAACAACTAATCACAATAAATTGAAATATTAACACTTAAATCTATTATAGCCAAAAATCAGAATTTTGTTACGGAATCTGTAAAACCCCGCGCTGAGCATCCCATGAAAGATCATCATCTTCATCAATAACGGTCTCAAACAGGACTTTATCTCCCTGCATTACCCGGAGAGTACGCTGTTCAGGAATATTATCGATCTGTTCCAGCATAACAGCTGCTTTTTTAAGCACTTTTTCCGCATAATCTGCCTCTGTTCCACCCCCAACCAGGGTCGCACCTCTATCTTTGGGATTGCTCTTTTTATATTTATGCCCGACACTAAAGGCAACCAGACCACCCTGAGGAAAAAAACGTTCGATGCTTTCAACCAGAATACGTGCCAGTTTTAACTGTCCTTCTTCACTGCGAATAATATCTGCCTGTTGCGGGTTACTGGCAAACAGGGGTTCCAGCAGGATGGCAGGCATTTCAGTATGTTTTAAATTACCATCACCCCGTCCATTCCAGCCGCCCACAAGAATACCATTATCACCGGATACTTTAGTTGCAAAACTGCTTGATATTGATCTGGCATACCATCGTCCCCAGTTTTTACTGGTTGTAGAGGCATTAGATCCTGTTATAACCACAGAATAATTAGGCTGGCTCGAAGCACTACTATTAAAATGCTGTTCCACATAAGCGATTGCCTTATCTTTATTAGCATTTTTCTGGCGTTTTATGTAATTACCCTTATAAAACTTTACCTTATACATGAAAACTCTCCTTCAATTTAAAATAAGTGACAGGTTTTGTATATTTATCTCTAATAAAAACACAAAGACAGGTATTTAAGCAAATTTAAGCAAGAATAATAGCTGAAAAGGAGAACTTTAACCCAGGAATATACCTGAGCAAATTACCTGTATATGATTAGTCTCGATACCATGTGGTATTGTGTGGTGTGGTGTGGTGTGGTGTGGTGAACTGAATAGATAAAATGGGGGAGAGAGATTAAGATTAAATCTGTACTGATTTAATATCAGCAGCGGGTAATAAACCTAAAGAAGTCTGCAATTCCTGAAGACTGTCCACATCCCAGTCCGGTACTGAAATATGATCCGGTAAAATTTCTCCTGGAGCAAAACGCCCTGTTCTGACCAGGGCTGTCAGCATATTGAGTTTTTGTGCCCCCAGAATATCTGTATCCGGTCGATCACCAATCATAAGACAGTCCTCAGGTTTTTTATTTAACGCCTGCAATGCTATTTTATATAATAAGGCTTCGGGTTTTCCAATGGTAACAGGCTGTTGCCCGGTTGCTACTATAAAGGGAGCAACAAGTGCACCACCGCCCGGCATAATAGCGCGTTTGCCTTTGTAAAAGGCATCCACACTGGTATCTGGATTGGTACTGATTAATTTTGCGCCCTGCTTAATGATCAAATTAATCCCTCTTGTAATCGCGGCATAATCAATCCCTTCTCCTTCACCCACAACCACATAATCAGCCTTTTCTAAATCCTCAGTACCATATTTAGCCAGGCTTTTATGTAAGCCGTTAGCACCAATAGCAAAAAATCGGTAGTTTTTTTTCTGCTGTGCCAGCCATACTGCTGTTGCTTCACCTGCAGTTATAATCTGTTTTTCATCAGGACGTTTAAAACCAATTTCTTCCATTTTGTCAGCCATTGCTTCAGGCAGACGTATGGGATTATTAGTAATAAAAACATGCGGAATATGCTCAATAGCAAGCATAAATTCCATAGCACCATCAATAGGATTCATGCCATGAAAGAGAATCCCATCCATATCCAGTAAAATGGCGGAGAATTTTAAAGAATGTTCATGCTGAAAATGGTTTTTCATAAAATTTTAATCAGTAGCGTGAAAGTTTGTTCTTTTAATCATTATAGAGTGAATATAAACATTAATGAAATATCTTCGTTCATTCAAAGCAGCAGGCCCTGAAATATTTTTATAAGATACTGACCTTGCAGGGATATGATAACGGGGATTTTTTATGCTTGAAAATAAAAAGGCTCACACCTTAAAAAGAATGTAAGCCTTTGTTTTGTATGGTGCGCTCGGCAGGAGTCGAACCTGCAACCGCTCGGTTCGTAGGAATGTAGTCTATTTTTTTCACCCGCACTTTAATGCTTTAAGCTATTGATTTTAAAGAAAGCCGAAAAACCGGAAAAAAGCAAAACCTACCTCCATCAACCTAAATCAACGTAACTATGCTTTGAATTTGTCACGTTTTTGTCACGGTTAAAATTCTTAATGTGAAGTCACTCGTACAAACTTTTCCCGTAAGGAAGATGTATTTTTGTTTATTTAGAGTACTTGGTTTTGTTACCCCCCATCGGAACAGACAATTTATATCCTTGTAATTTGCACGGTGAGGATTGTTAAGTGAAAAATTATAATACTAAGCCCTGGTAACTCCTGAAATTGCTGACAGCACAAAAATATTAGACCGCTTCAGACCATGGACCTGCCGGTTTCCAGGTGATATTACCGGACACACCTTTAATTATCGGTTCCAGAAATATCTCAACCTCAGTCGCCATCTCACGGAATGACTCAGGAACATGCTCCTGCTTTAATCGCTTACGAAAGGCTGCCCAAATGGGTTGACGTGATGTAATAAAATCAACTGAAAAGGCATCAACAGGCCCGTTCAGCTCCGTCCCGCGTTGCCTGAAGGTCAGCCTTATAGCCTCAGAAAGAGTGCTTAACTCAAACTCAAACTGACGAGACAAAAGCCAGATATCATAAAAATCCTTCATACGGCTATTTAATTGACCAAGCTTTATCATCGCCTCAAATTTCTCGGCAATAGCACTTTCCCGGCTGTAGCAAAGTAGTAATGGTGCCGGATAGTCCAACATGCAGGGTAACTCAGCTTTTTCAGACCCCGGATACACAATATCCCCAAATCCAATATCTATCTGCATGCTGATTCTGGCAGCATCCAGAACACCTCGAAACCTCACACGGATCCCTTCATAGTCAGCATCTTCAGTGATTCGCTCCGTCTGAATGGAGTCACAATCAAAGATCAGGCCATCAGGCTCTATTTTCACAGCAAGAATATCCCTGATCTGTGCAATAATATTTTCCTCTTCATTTCCGGTCTTTCCCAGCATATCGATATCCATGGTTGGCCTGAACTCAGGCGAGTTCCAGGCCCGGAGCATAAGCGCTCCTTTGAGAATGTAATGCTGTGCATGCTCTGACAGTGACAGACGATATAAGAACCGCTCCATGGCATAGTACTGAAGCAGTTCGTTGAAGGATCGGTTATCAGCTTTCGACCGATTGAGTAGCTGTTGTCTTACTGAGGCAGAAACATTCCGGGGCAATTTCATATACTTGCCTCAAGGTATGGACGTACAATTTTTTCTACCCGACAAATCCTGGCGTATTCCAGAATTTTTCTATGGTCAAACTTCTTCCTGCCCCTGTAAAGCTTGAGTGCCTCCAGCACGACATCCATCCCGATTTTATTCCGGAATTTGAAACAGTCTGCCAGTGTCTTTTCCGGGCTGTACACTTTTACGGTGACTCCATCAATTTGATGTTCCTCAATACCAGCCTGATATGCTTTATCTGCAAATCGATGAACAAGCAGTGGTGGGTATTCAAGTGATGGCGGATGGGAATCACGGGGTATGGCTATCGACACCTCATGGGGTATTTGTGTAGTCATTTCATGAAATGAGAGTGCAGAAATCAGGCAGACAACGGCATTAGGGTATCGCAGAGCAACAGTAACCAGATCAGGATTGCTGACAGGAGGAAGATCAACCAGCCGATATACCCCTCTACTGATTTGCTCAATTATTCCTTTGTCTCGAAGTGAATAGAGCTTATAACGGCTTATACCATGTTTAAGCACATCACTCATGCGAAGCTGACCTCCGCATTTTCGAAATATTTTCACCGGGTCTGTTGTAATTTGCATATCCAGACAAATAATCCACACATATTTATATATGGTAAGAATATGTCTGATTTATAGCTAAAAATCAAGGTAAATTCTTGAAATATGGAAAAAACCAACTCTATCAGTCAGAACAGAGCTAAACTACTACAATTAATTTCTTCTATAAGCACATAAACTGGTGAACAGTGCTTAGAATCCGCTTAATTCCGGCGAATATAATTTACCCTCTGAGTATTTTCCCACATTCCTATTTTCATCTTGCCTAGACTCTGAGTTGAAACAAACCCAAGGTGTTATTTTTATGTAATTGGCAAAATAGTACAAATAGCGGTCATTTCACTTATTCTGAAACTTCTTTTTTTAATGGGTTAATTTGAATTTTTTGAACAATTACTGAAATTTATAGTTTATATTTTATTGAAATGACGCAATACGACCCTTTAGAGATTAATTAATACTTTCTTATGTACTTAATGAAGTCAGAAAGCCGCCATTTAAATTTAGGCTTGTTTTATGACTTAGTAGTTATAC
>JALSUJ010000043.1 GCA_027071355.1 Gammaproteobacteria bacterium
CTTATAGTATGTACCACGGGCTTGTCCAACAACCGGATAAGATCGTGGTTCGCTTCGCTCTCACGATCTATCCTTATTCGTTAGGCATTATTGCATCTTAAGTTTAATAAAGAATACATATTTGCAAATAACTAACTTGTTGCAATACACACCTGTAACTAACCTCTCTTGCGTTGCGGCTACAAGTTAGATTTGCAAACAACTGTACTAGCTTGTTGCTATTGACAGCATTAGTTTTTTATGATAGAATTAAAAGCGTTTAAAGTATATAAATTTAATAAACTTTTACAATAAAATTAAAAATAATAATTCTAAGTAAAACAACTAGTTAACGTTATTTCCGTTAAAAATCCGCTAAAACACAACATCTTGTGCTTGACTTCACGACTAACTACACCCTATAGTGCCTGTGAGTAGTTAATGCTCTGCGCTTTTTTCGAGCTATAAACAGCTATTTGCAATAAGAATAATAAAAATGAGGAGGTATTTATGAATAGGTATTAAAAAGGGCTTATTTCTACGCAAATAGAAAATAAGCCCAGATACGCCAACAAGAAGCTGACGATTTAGTTTGCACTTACATTCTAACTTCTTGCTGGCATTTTAAACAACTTTATTTTAATTAATATAGGAAATGTACAAATGACGACTGCAACAAGAAGTAAAACATCACAAGCAATATACGATGAAATAGTTGCCCACATTAAAAAGAGTTCTTATAACGCTAAGGACTGGTATGTGGGGATAACACAGGATATAGATCAACGGTTTATTTGGTGCTCATAACGTAGCAAAGAACGATGCGTGGTGGATTCATCGTAAAGCCCTATCGTCTACTGACGCCAGGAGAATAGAGGAAGCTCTAATCAACTGGGGATGTGATGGCGGGAATGGCGGTGGAGATAATGACGCTATATTTGTGTACGCGTATTACAAAGCGGTTAACACAAGACGGTAGCTGCAAGGTGTAATGAACACATTCCGTGATAAGCGGGGTGTGTTTTTTAACGCACCGGGTAGGTCAGGGTCTTACGACCCGTTCCCCCCTGAATATTCCGACCCATTCCGGCCACTGATTCCGACGCAAACCGGCCACCCATTCCGATTTTATCCGGCCACCGATTCCGGGCCATTCCGGCCACCCCCCAACGTCTGATTTTTATCA
>JALSUJ010000044.1 GCA_027071355.1 Gammaproteobacteria bacterium
CTTTAGAGAGGTGGCCGAGCGGTCGAAGGCGCACGCCTGGAAAGTGTGTAAACCGAAAGGTTTCGAGGGTTCAAATCCCTTCCTCTCTGCCATACATATAGCAAAATCAATGGGTTAGGGTAAACAATCAGGTTTACCCAACAACCTACCCAACATAAATAAAATACATCTAGGCTAATATGCCATCATTCGTATTCTAGGCAGCGATTGCCGATAAATACCCAGAAAACACCTCAAAAAAAGCCCCTTATAGTGTAAGGATTTAAACTTAAGCATTGTTTTTTATAGTCGGTAAATTGATGGTCACTGAGTGAATCACTTTTTTATGCCATCGAAGAACTATCAAGGCAATTCAAACACCATGCCTTTTTATGGAGTATAAAAACTATATCCGTAAACCTGACACCCTCCCTTGGTAAATATATATAAAGGTTACCGTATAGCGGTACAAGGATTTAATGAAAATCCCCCTGACTGTACCGTATAGCGGTTTAAATAATCCCTCACCCTGCAATCATTGAACCGTATAGCGGTACACACTAAACCGTATAGCGGTATAGAGGAATCAGCTTTCAGGGTTGAATCCTTGCTTCCAGTAGGCCAAAGCAACTTTAGTGGGTTTCCTGTCTAGCTTACCTTCGCACTCATCAATAGGCCAAAGAGTTAGCGCGTATAAATTGCAACAATTTCGCCCACCTTGTCTGGTTAAAACAAGAAATCCTTTTTCAAGCAATTCATTCTTGGCCTTGCTGATAATGTCGTTTGAGTTCCAGCCCCATTCCTTCATGGTTTTCAGCGTGAAATCAAAATCACCATTATTTTTGCCTCTATATCTAGCATTGGTATCCACCAACAAAGCCTTAGCCTTTATACTCAAGCCTCGGTAATGGACTGAATCAGTCACTTGGTGAGGCATACGAGCAAATGATCCGCTACTTTTACGGCCTTTAGTTTTACTCCGCCCCATAGCTAATGACCACTAGCAGACTTACTAAGAAAGCGATTTATATCAGCCTTATCTATCCAATAATACTTAACACTTGTTGGATGACCTTGAAATCCTGATACCTTGATCCACTTTCTTTGCACAGTGATATGATATTTTTTTTCAATGCTGCTGATAGTGGTATGCAAACAGTGGTCATGTAGTTGGCGTTCAGCATTAAAGCGGTGACCTTGCCATCCACTGAGCAATGCCTTAAATACCCTCTCTATTTTTGTTGTGTTAGAATCATCGCTGTCTTTGAGGCGGCTAATTTCTTTATTGAGGTTGGCCGTTTTCATTTTTTGGCCTCCCGTTTTTTAGACTTGGATGACATAGCCCTTGAAGAAAATAGAGGGCATGTCGGGGAGGTGCATTTTTCGACCTGATAACGCCATGATCCTTTCTGATAAGGGTCGTATATACACTCGCAGCATTTCGCGTCTATTTTGCCCCTTAAACCGGCCTTACTGCTCAATTTTTCAATGGTTTTAACTACATGGCTCGCCTTGTTCATTATTGAGCCTCCCGTTTTGCTTCCCATGCTTCTATATCGGAAAGTTTCCAACGAGTTGAGCCTGGGCTCAATTTAATGGGCTTGGGGAATTTGTTTTCTTTTACCCAGCGCCATACAGTAGCCCTACTTATTTCAAAACGGATGGCTACGGCTTTATCGGAAAGGTGACTATTTGTTGTGAATTTTTGCTTCATGGTTTGTGCCTGTTCTAGTTAAGACACACCCCATTATTCACATGAGAATTTTTCTAAATAGTGGAAATAAAAAATAATTAGTTTCCACCAATGCTAAATTTAGTAAATATCGAAGTCCTGAGAGAATTTTTTCACTAACTCAATATGCCGTTCAACCTCTGGTGTTGCCTTATATTTTTGCCATTTTTTATATAAAGCATCAGGTTTGACACCATAATCTTTAGAAACAATGCTACAGGCAGACTCTCCCTTGGTTTCCCCTTGGCTAATAAGCATATATTTACATTCCCCATAATGAAGCTCAGCAATTCGATACATCATTCTTAATTCATGCTCATGCTTTTCTTTGGTGGTAATGCGCCTCCTATCGGGTAGTTTTTGTTGCAAAATTAGTTTTAGAATCAGATCGCGAGTTTCGGGATGTTCATGTAGTGGGTATCCCATTAAGAACATATCAGCAATATAATCTAAATCCCTATTTTCTATATATTTCCTTACTGCTTCTTTTATTCCATAGGGCGTTTCTTTTTTACTCATGGCTACTTTTCCTAAGTATCACCACATCACCCTGAGCCTTTACGGTATTGCAGAACTTAGCCCATTGCTCCATTAACAGAGTTCTTTTAGCTAACAAATCACCACGTCTATAAGCCGCCTCGACTTTATTACCTATGGTGTGAGCCAAAGTCATTTCAGCTACATTGTGGGGAAAGTTTGTTTCTTCGGCGCACCAGTCCCTAAAGGTAGAACGGAAGCCATGAGGTACTGCCTGTACCTTCATGCGCTTAACAACAGCCGATAAGGCCGTGTCAGATAAAGCTCCACCTCTAGGGGCAGGGAATAAGTGCTCCTCACCCTCAATAGTAGGCAGGTTTTTTAATAGTTTTATGGCTTCATTGGATAATGGAACACGGTGCTCTTTGCCAGCTTTCATTCGCTCAGCTGGTATTACCCATAAACGGGCACTGAGGTCTATTTCAGACCATACAGCATGGCGCACTTCACCTGAGCGGGTAGCTGTTAAAATCAGGAACTCCAACGCTCTAGCCGCTATGCCTTCCCTGCGTTTTAAATTTTGCATAAATGTGCCTAGTTCTTCTCTGGGTAATGCTTTGTGGTGTACAACCTTCGCTACCTTGCTAGGCTTTGGAAATATATTATCTAGATGTCCTTTCCATCGTGCGGGATTTTCACCTGTACGGTAGCCACTAACAGCCGCCCAATCTAGGACATTTTCAATTCTCCCCCGTACTCGCTTTGCTGTTTCTGTTTTTTCTAACCAGATAGGCTCTAAAATTTTTATAATATGCGTAAGCTCTATTTTTGATACAGGTAGACTCCCAATAACAGGGCTGGCATAGGTTTCCAGCGTTTTGCCCCATTGAGCTGCGTGTTTTTTATTTCTAAACTCCAAAGACTTATTAGCCAGACACCGCCTGGCCGCTTCATCAAAACTAATTAAAGCCGCTTGCTCTGTTATCAATCGAATTTTATTAGCCTGTTTCTCCTCTATGGGATCAATACCCTGCTTTATCTTCTCTCGTACTTCACGGGCATTATCTCTAGCATGAGCAAGTGATACATCAGGATAACCACCTAAACCAATATCACGGCGTTTTGAGCCGATTAAAACGCGAAGAATCCATGAGCGTGTACCCGAGGGGCTAACTTGCAATAAAAGGCCAGCTACACCACCAACAGCATGTAGTCCTTTTCGAGTGATTCGCTTAACTTCCATAGCTGATAGCTCTCTGGCTTTTTTAGGCATTTCTGGCTTCTCGCATCCAACTCGGAATTTCCAACCCGAATAAAATCAATAATATGCTGATATACAGGCGTATTACCCAACAACGAATTTGAGTAAGAGGGAGCCAAAACTATAAACCCAACAACCTACCCAACATAAAAACTTATAATTTAATGATATTGGATGAAACGAGATAAAACAAGGAATTAGCGTTAAACACTATAAATAAAGGGATAAAATGAAATAAATGATACTTTATAAGGCTTATTAAAACGGGAAAATGGCGGCCTTCCTCTCTGCCAAATATAAAGCCACCCACAGCCACCCACCGGGTGGCTTTTTTATATACTGACGCCTGCCATCAACATCACCCATCTCACATATAGATATATTTTCACAAAATTAATATTAATCATATAGCTCATCTATATCTCTACTATAATTGTGGTGATTTAACGCTACCCCTAGCCAATAATAAGACTGCATGACCCCAGCTGATCATAAACCTTCCTCCATCCAGTTAATGCAAATCGAGCTTCTATTTAAGGGCCTGTCCTTTTCGACAGCCGGCAGCCTGGTGGTTGCACTGGCCATTGTATTGATTATTGGACCACGTACCGATCAGCAACTGGCCTGGGAATGGTTTGGCTTTTTAAGCCTTGTCAGCATTTATCGCTGGCTGAGCCATTATTTTTATTCTGGCCTGATACTCGGCAGCCGGGTCAGTCATAAATGGGGGCGCTTGTTTAACAGTGGCGCCTATATGGCAGCCATCACCTGGGGTGCATCCATGTGGCTGCTGTACCCGGTTCATTACCCTGAATACCAGGTATTAATGATTCTGGCTCTGGCCGGTGTTGCCGGAGGTGCGCTGGCAGTTCTGTCCTATGATTCAAAAATTATTATTTACTACCAGGCCATTTTGCTGGTCTGTATTGAGAGCCGGCTATTGT
>JALSUJ010000045.1 GCA_027071355.1 Gammaproteobacteria bacterium
GCATATAAATGTAGCCATTCAGAACCGCTTTTTATGCTGTTCTGAATTAGAATTTAATAGAAAATATGCTTTACAATTTTTCTTCTTATGTAAGAGTTTTTGTATCAGAGTTTTTAGGGAAGGTGTAAGACGGAACGATTAAGGAGAAAAGGGTCGAAGGACTGGCCGCAAGCAGGGTTTTAAAGGAATTAAAACAGCTTGGTATGGAGGTAAAAAAGGCGGTAAAGGGTTTTAATCCTTGCCGTCTTTTTTTTTGTAGGTTTTGTGAGGAGAGAGGCTTCCAGAATCAGGTAAATAGTTTTTCCAGGCGAGCCAGCGCTTGCTGTAAATTGTCCATACTGGTGGCAAAAGAAATACGCATATAACCCTCTGCACCAAAGGCTGAACCGGGTACTAAAGCCACTTCGGCTTCACTGAGTATATAATCGGCCAGTTCCACATCATTGCTGATCCCCTCTGTCCGGTCAATGATGTCCTGCATATTAACAAAAGTGTAAAATGCACCCTGAGAGGCCAGTGCCTGCATACCAGAGATGTTATTTACCTGCTGCACAACATAGTCATGTCGTTCTTTAAACGCTGCCAGCATGGTTTTAATACAGCTTTGATCACCGTTTAAAGCTTCCAGGGTCGCCATTTGAGAAATGGAGCAGGGATTAGAGGTACTCTGAGACTGAATCTTGGTCATGGCCGAAATCAGGCTGACCGGACCGGCAGCATAGCCAATACGCCAGCCGGTCATGGAATAGGCCTTACTGACACCATTCATGGTCACTGTCTGTTCATATAGCTTAGGACAGACTTGTGCAATAGTACAGAAGGGTTCATCAGCCCAGACAATATGTTCATACATATCATCACTGGCAATAATAATATCCGGATAGTCTTTTAGAATATCCCCAATTGCCTGTAAATCAGCACGGGTATAAGCAACCCCGGTCGGATTAGATGGGCTGTTAATTACAATCAGACGGGTTTTGTCGCTAATGGCTGCTGTTAACTGTTCCGGTGCAATTTTAAAACCCTGTTCAATATTGCTGCTGACAATAACCGGTTTGCCGCCGGCCAGAATCACCATATCCGGGTAGGATACCCAGTAAGGAGCAGGAATAATTACTTCGTCCCCATCATTGAGCAGAGCCTGGCAAAGGTTATAAAAGCTTTGCTTGCCGCCGCTGGATACCAGCACCTGTTCCGGGGTATAGCTGAGAGAATTGTCACGCTGGAATTTATCACAGACGGCCTGTTTTAATTCAGGGGTACCGCCCACTGCCGTGTATTTGGTAAAACCATTATTGATAGCGTCAATAGCTGCCTTCTTAATATTGTCCGGGGTATCAAAGTCCGGTTCACCAGCACCCAGACCAATAATGGCTTTGCCTTCGGCCCGCAATGCTTTGGCTTTGGCAGTAATGGCCAGAGTGGCGGAAGGTTTAACGGATTGTACTCGATTGGATAACTGTATAGCCAAGTGAAGCACCTCTAGCGTAAAATAAGGAAATTCAGCCTTAAAAAGTTAAATTAGAACGTCAGCAAATTGTGCTAATTCTAGCATAACTATACTCTAAGGGCATTAGTCAGATTATAAAAACTGGATACAAATACGCATGTCAAAACCCTTTCAACTGGTTTCTTCCTATACCCCGAATGGTGATCAGCCGGAGGCAATTAAAACGCTGAGTCAGGCTATGGAAGATGGTGAGGCTGCCATGACACTGCTGGGCGTAACCGGTTCGGGTAAAACCTTTACCATGGCTAATGTAATTAAGAATTTACAGCGTCCCACCTTGATTCTGGCACATAATAAAACCCTGGCAGCTCAGCTTTATGGGGAGATGAAAGAATTTTTTCCCTATAACTCAGTGGAATATTTTGTTTCCTATTACGATTATTACCAGCCTGAAGCCTATGTCCCAGCATCGGATACCTTTATTGAAAAAGATGCCTCCATTAATGAACATATTGAACAGATGCGTCTGTCAGCGACCAAAGCCCTGCTGGAACGCCGGGATACCATTATTGTCGCCTCAGTCTCCTGTATCTATGGTCTGGGCGATCCGCAATCCTATATGAAAATGTTACTGCATGTGGTGACCGGTGATCTGGTGGATCAACGTACTATTTTAAGACGCCTGGCAGAACTGCAGTACAAACGCAATGATGTAGAACTGCATCGGGCCAGCTATCGGGTACGGGGTGATGTGATAGATATCTATCCGGCGGACTCAGACAGCGAAGCGGTACGCATTGAGCTGTTTGATAATGAAGTAGAATCCCTGAGTTATTTTGACCCCCTGACTGGAGAAGTGCTGCGCAGAGTGTCACGCATCACTATTTATCCAAAGACCCACTATGTAACACCCAGAGAAACCCTGCTCGATGCTGTAGAAAAAATTAAGGTGGAATTAAAACAGCGTCTGGAACAATTATATTCTCTTAATAAACTGGTGGAAGCGCAGCGTCTGGAACAGCGTACTCAGCTGGATCTGGAAATGATTATGGAGCTGGGTTATTGCTCGGGTATTGAAAATTACTCGCGTTATCTATCCGGTCGGGAACCGGGACAGCCGCCGCCAACCTTTCTGGATTATCTGCCGGATGATGCCATGATTTTTATTGATGAAAGTCATGCCACTATTCCGCAGATAGGTGCAATGTACAAAGGTGATCGTTCGCGCAAGGAAAATCTGGTGGAATATGGTTTTAGACTGCCTTCCGCTCTGGATAACCGGCCGCTTAAATTTGAGGAATATGAGCGTCTGGCACCGCAAAGTATTTTTATTTCTGCCACACCGGGAAAATACGAGGCTGAGAAAGCTCATGTTATTGCTGAACAGGTAGTCAGACCCACCGGTTTGCTGGATCCGGAGGTGGAAATCCGTACGGCTACCACTCAGGTTGATGATTTACTCTCAGAAATACACAAAAGAGTGGCCAACAATGACCGGGTACTGGTAACCACTCTGACCAAACGTATGGCAGAGGATTTAACCGATTATTATCTCGAACATGGTGTACGGGTGCGCTATCTGCATTCGGATATTGATACTGTAGAACGGGTAGAAATTATTCGTGATCTGCGTCTGGGTGAATTTGATGTGCTGGTGGGTATTAATCTGTTAAGAGAGGGGCTGGATATCCCGGAAGTGTCTCTGGTTGCTATTCTGGATGCGGACAAGGAAGGCTTTTTACGTTCAGAACGCTCCCTGATCCAGACTATGGGACGAGCTGCTCGAAATGTAAATGGTGAAGTGATTTTTTATGCCGATCGAATTACCGGTTCCATGCAGCGGGCTATGGATGAAACTCAGCGCAGGCGGGAAAAGCAGATTGCCTACAACCAGATACATAATATTACCCCCATAGGCATTAAAAAATCAGTTAAGGATATTCTGGAAGCCACCATCCCCGGAGCCGGGCTGGCAGTAGCGAAAAATCGTAAAGTGGCAGAAGAGGCAGGTAGATATGAGGTGATGTCCCGCCAGGAAGTGGAACAGAAAATTAAGCTGATGGAAGATCAAATGTACTCTCATGCCCAGAATATGGAATTTGAAGAAGCAGCACGCCTGCGGGATCAGATAAAAATCCTGCAGGATAAATTTATTGCGTTATAAAATATCCTCTTAATATAATAGAGATAGAAAAAAGAATAATTACTCAGTTTAAATTACCGTATCTGCCTGCAGTGCCTGTATTTTCGGGGATGCTCATGTACATCCATGTATCGCTTTATCTCGGCATCCTGCCTCCATAAACCCCGTAAACACAGGCACAGCAGGCAGATACTCTTAGCAGGCTTAAGTTATACTGAATCGTTACAAGAAAGATAAAATTAAAAAAATACTTGCCAACAAGCCTCAGCCTTTGTATCATACGCACTCATTTCTGATGCATCACGCATCGTTCAAATGAGACCTTGATACTGTTTATTTTTAATAATAAGTAGTAACTCAATAGGCGCGTAGCTCAGTTGGTTAGAGCATCACCTTGACATGGTGGGGGTCGGTAGTTCGAATCTACTCGCGCCTACCAATTTATTGTTTTAAATCAATAGGTTGGTAGTTTTCTAAAATCCTTTTAAATATTTCTTAGCTTTAAGCCAACCTTTGGCTAATTAAATATCTTCCTTTGGTTACACCAGCTAATAATCTTTACTCGCCATTTATCCCTCTCAACCCCCAATAATATTGAACTTGAGTGCATTTTTGCGGCTTAAACTAATTATAAAAATAACTTTACATTAGTAAATCTGGATTTTATAGGCGGGTTGCACTGCTGGTGCTCTCAAATAAAAAAAAGGGGAGTGTACATGTTTTAACCTAAATAAATCAGTTGAATCGTAGCGAGAATGATCAGAGTGCTGGAGATACAAGGATTTACAGGTTATTTTGG
>JALSUJ010000046.1 GCA_027071355.1 Gammaproteobacteria bacterium
TTTGGGAATGGGTTCTCCAAATAAAACAGAATTTACCGTTCAATTAAAATCAGCAGAAAAGCGAAACCACCAACCAACAGAAAAATTTATGTTGGATTTGCGTAACGCCTTACAAGACAAATATCCAGAAGCTAATTATTCGATGGTTGCATTGGGGCTAATCCCTCGAACTGCTCCAATAGAAATAACGTTAAGTAGCATCAATGTGGCAGAAGTAATGGATGTAGCCAAAGAATTAAAGACCGCCATCGAAAACATACCAGGTTCCGACAATGTTCAACTTTCGGTAGAAGAAGGAAGTCCAGAATATAAAGTTGTTCCCAATAAAGATAAAATGCAACGTTTAGGTTTAAACACAGCTTACGTAGGAATCAACCTAAGAACAGCGCTGACAGGAAACGACGATGCAACAATGACCGAAAATGGAGTCGAATATCCAGTAAGAGTTTGGTTAGATAATTTTGATCGAAAAAACTATGAAGACATCAAAAACATAACCGTTATCAACCCAATGGGAATAGCGGTAAAAGTAGGTCAGTTTGCCGATGTAGTTCAAGACAATTCACCGTCGTTATTAGAACGAAAAGATCGTCAGCCAGCCGTTACATTAACCGCCGATGCTCTTGGTCGTCCATCAGGATCAGTAGCCGACGATGTAGTCAAATATTTAAAAGCAAACCCACTCCCAGAAGGAGTTGATATGACATGGGGAAGTGACATCAAAAGACAGCACGACAGTTTTGGAGCCCTAGGTTCAGTATTAATCATTTCGTTTATACTTATTTACCTGATTTTGATCGCCCTTTACGACAGTTTTGTTTACCCATTCGTAGTACTGTTCTCCATTCCAGTTGCGGTAATTGGAGCATTATTAGCCTTAAACTTATCCATCAGTCATTTAAGTTTATTTGCCCTTCTGGGTATGATTATGCTAATGGGATTAGTAGTGAAAAACGCCATTCTTATTGTTGATTTCACCAATCAATTAAAAGAGCGAGGAATGTACTACAAAGAAGCCTTAATTATGGCAGGGAAAGAACGTATGCGACCAATTCTTATGACCAGTATTTCTATGATCGTCGGAATGCTCCCAATTGCAATGGCATCTGGTACGGCTAGTGAGTGGAAAAACGGATTAGCTTGGGTCATTATCGGAGGAG
>JALSUJ010000047.1 GCA_027071355.1 Gammaproteobacteria bacterium
AGGTCGTCAAGGAGATCCAGGGTCATCGCGTTTTTATCTATCATTAGATGATAATTTAATGCGTATCTTTGCCTCGGATAAGATGGCGGGTTTGATGCGTAAATTGGGCATGGAAAAAGGTGAAGCCATTGAACACAAATGGGTATCTCGCTCTATTGAAAATGCCCAGCGTAAAGTAGAGGGTCATAACTTTGATATTCGTAAGCAATTATTAGAATATGATGATGTGGCTAATGAGCAACGTAAGGTTATTTATAGCCAACGTAGTGAGTTAATGTCGACAGAAGATATCTCAGAATTGGTTGTTGATATTCGTGAAGATGTTGTCGGTCAATTTATTGATAATTATATTCCTCCTGAGAGTATTGAAGAGCAGTGGAATGTTTCTGCTTTGGAAGAAGCTTTAAAAAATGAATTTTTAATTGACTTACCAATAACGCAATGGTTATCGGATGATGATAATTTACATGAAGCACTTTTACGTGAAAAGATCCTTCAGTCTATTGTTGATAATACCGGTGAAAAAGAAACCTTGATTGGTGCAGAAATGATGCGCCGGGTTGAAAAGGGCGTTATGCTTGAAGTATTGGATGGGCTTTGGAAAGAACATCTGGCAGCAATGGATTATTTACGTAAGGGTATTAATTTACGTAGTTATGCACAGAAAAATCCAAAACAGGAATATAAGCGTGAATCATTTGAATTGTTTACTGACTTATTGGATCGGGTTAAGTATGAAGTCATACGACGATTAAGTTCCATTCAAATACGTGAAGAAGAACCGGATATGAGTGAATTTGAACAGCATGAACAACCGGATATGGAATTTAAACATGATGGTGTCAATGCCTTGGGTGAACCAGAAGCCAATACAGAAGTAGAAGCTGAAGAAAAACCTAAGCCCTTTGTTCGAGAAGGTCAAAAAGTAGGTCGTAACCAACCTTGCACCTGTGGTTCAGGCAAGAAATATAAACATTGTTGCGGCAAGCTTAATTAAGTTGAGTCTACAGTGGTTACTCTATAAAAGGCCCACATTCGTGGGCTTTTTGCGTTAATGATCATGGAACAAAATGAGTTTGAGTCAATATTAAAAATTTAAGGTGAACTAATGTCTGTTAATAATAATCTGCCAACAATGCACCCAATAGCAGGCTTTAAGT
>JALSUJ010000048.1 GCA_027071355.1 Gammaproteobacteria bacterium
TACCAACTCAATACGGTCATATTATTTTGGGTACATTAGCAGATGATCACTATTATTTTGATGCTCAACAACACATATTAATCATTGATCCTGGTGGTAATGATATCTATACCGATGAAACTAATTATCAAATCAGTCCTAAGTTGAAGCGACTCAATACAGCAATTATTGATCTTTCTGGCGATGATATTTATCAGTCCGGTAAACAACGAGGCTTGGCCAGTGCTTTATTAAGTGTCTCATTACTGGTCGATCAACAAGGCAATGATCAGTATATTGGCTCGACATGGTCACAAAGCAGTGCTTTTGGAGGAATTTCAGCACTAATTGATCAACAAGGAAATGATCACTATAGCGCTGATGCATTTTCTCAGGCCAGCGCCCTATTTGGCAGTGCACTTTTATTGGACCAGCAAGGCAATGATCTGTATCACATCAAACATCATGGTCAAGCTATTGGTTTACCTTTTGGCAAGGCTTTATTAATTGATAGTCAGGGAGATGATCGCTATCTCAGCACTCAGGGTCTAGCATCATCTTATGAAAATACTGAGACTCAATATGAAAGTTGGGCACAAGGTGTAGGCCAAGGATTTCGCTCATGGTTACCCGGCGGGATGGGCATTTTAATCGATGTACAAGGACAGGATCATTTTACCGCCCATGAATTTGCCTTAGGCAGTGCTTATTATTATGGCTTGGGTTTGTTTTATAATTTGGGCTCAGACAATGATTATTACCAAGCAAGTCGTTATAATATGGGCTCAGCAGCTCACCAAGCAAGTGCAGGCTTTTGGGAATCTGGTGGTGATGACAATTACTACAGTTCAGGTCCTGCATTTTGTGCCGCTGCATGGGATCAAAGCTCTGCTCTTTTTTATGATCAAGCAGGCAATGATATTTACCAAGGCCAAGACTTTAGCTATGCCGCCAGTGCTCACAATAGTATCAGTTCATTCTGGGATATTAGTGGTGTGGATCAGTTCCAGAAAAAATTATTCCAGCCGGCTTATGTAACGAGTAATAGCTATCATCAGGGAAAAAGTATGAGTGTATTTTTTACCAATCAGGCTAAGATAAAAACACGGGTTGGTGTGGATAAGCAAGAAGTTGTTGTTTCGAAAACAGAGCAACAGTGGTTGGATAAGGTTATTAT
>JALSUJ010000049.1 GCA_027071355.1 Gammaproteobacteria bacterium
GCTTTGTGATCAGCGAACAATTGATTTAACGAAAATATCCATGCTGATGAATGATAATGAAAGAGATTTATTACTCAATCTCTATAATGCCGGTAAGTTATATTTTGCTGATGAATAATTTAAGTTCAGAAGCTATTGCGTCAGCCTGAGTATTGACCATAACTGATCTGATGAGTAATTAGCGGTGATTTTAATAATAAAAGTGATTCGGTTCTTATTTCAATATAAAGACCACTTTTGTTTGGCTAAATAGTTGCTTAAATGCTAAAACTTGTCTATTAAATGGAGTATTAACCACAAATAAAAAAAGTCTGCAATTCAGTTCAGGAAATTAATGAAAATTCGCTGCCTGCAATGTCAGACTCAGTATAATAATATTCCGGATAGTTTTTTCAAACGTAAAGTGGTTTGTAAAAACTGTCAGTTCCGTTTTATTGCTGAAGATTATGACCGGCTGGAGCTGGCACAGGAAACCCGTCTGGCAGAAATTCATACTGATTCTGAAGATAGCTCTAAACACTTTGATTTCCCGCAGCAAACTCGTCTGGCCGAAAAAGCAGAAATTCCTCTCGAAACAGAACAGCCACAGGTACTGTCTACACTATCCAGGATATTAGATGCAGGCAGTGAACATCTAAGCCACTATCAGCAAATACATCGGCAGAGTGTTTATAACTGGAAGTCAGGTGATGTGATTCTGGATCTGTATGAAGTTAAATCACTTTTAGGTGAAGGGCAGTTTGGTAAAGTCTATCAGGTCAGACATAGAAACTGGAATCTTGATCTGGCTTTAAAAACACCCAAACCTAAAGCCCTGTCGGCAGGTGCGGAAAATATTATCAAGGAGGCAGAGACCTGGGTAAACCTGCCACTACATCCCAATATAGTCAATTGCTACTATGTCCGGCAAATCAATGGTGTCCCTCAGATTTTTAGTGAATATGTTGACGGCGGGGACTTAAAACAGCTGATACAGAGTAAAGCGCTGTATCAGGGAAACCAGCAGATGATATTAAAGCGGATCCTGGATATTGCTATACAGTCGGCCTGGGGTTTGTTGTTTGCACATGAACAGGGGCTGATACATCAGGACGTTAAACCTGCCAATATTATGCTGGGTTCAGACGGAATGGTCAGAATCACTGATTTCGGGCTGGCTAAAGTCTCCGCTCTGTCCGAGCTTTCAGAGAATGCTGAGGATAAGGGCATTGTGGCAATGGGTTTGACACCGGCTTATGCCTCTCCGGAACAACTGGCAGGAAAAACCTTAAGTCTGAGTACCGATATCTGGAGCTGGGCAGTCTGTGTTCTGGAAATGATAGTGGGTTATTGTTCCTGGGAGGCCGGTGCAGCTGCTCCCGGTATTCTTGAAGCCTGCCTTGAGCAGGAACTTGAAGAGCCTTCAGCCTTACACTGCATTCCTGTACAGCTGGCAAAATTGTTAAGTCGTTGCTTTGAGGAGCAGTTGTCATTGCGTCCTGTGAGCATGTTACAGATTGCTCAGGATCTGATAGCGCTTTATGAACAGCAAAATGCGCAGCAATATCCCCGACAAATACCTCAGCAGGGCAGTGAAACAGCATCCTCATATAATAATCAGGCTATTTCTCTGCTGGATCTGGGACGTATTGGTGAAGCTGTAACATTGTGGCAAAAAGCACTGAGTATAGATCCTCAGCATTTTGAAAGTATTTATAATCAGTCTTTATTGCAATGGCAGCAAGAAGGTTTAGAAGAAACGGTACTACTGGAAAAAATTTTATCCTGGCGTGATAAAGTAAGCAGTCAATCTCATTATTTAAATAGTCTGTCCCGCCTGTATCTGCAATTCGGTCACTATGATGAAGTGATTAAACTATTAAATAAAGGCCGGTTAAAATTTTCGCAGTTAATATCTCAAAGTGATAAAGAATATGATAGCGACAATAGTATAGAACTGGCTTTAGCATTATGTGCACGTTATCGACGGGTAAAAAATCCGCACCGCTGGCAATTTATTGCTCACTCTTTACAGGAATCAATTAATAGTAAAACCATTGATCCTTACACAATAACCGCCTATTCTCTGGCTTTGCAGCGTAGTGGAAAGAAACAAAAAGCCGTTGAATTTTATAATATGATCCAGGCATCAGGTATTTTACCTGTTAGCTTCAAACAGGCTGTCAATTTATTCTTACCCGATTATGAGGTTTTATATCAGCTGGCAGTAAAAAATTGTTATAAGCTGAATTTTATTGACCATGATGAGCAAATAATATTTTCCCGTGGTAATGAAATTATTTTATGGTGTCTCAGCAGCAATAAATTAGTGCAGCGCTTAACAGGACATACCAGCAAAATTACGGCACTGGAGTGTATACCAGAGCTGGGGCTAATTGTGACCGGATCGCAACAGGGTAATATTCGTGTCTGGGATTATAAAAACGGTTGTCAGCTTCATGTCTGGTTTGCTCATAAAGCACAGATTAATGCTCTGAGTGTATCACCCTGTGGTCAGTTTCTGGCAACTGCTTCTGCTGAAAAAATACTTTGTTTATGGCATCTAAAAGATGCCAGCCAGGTACTTTCTTTTTATGGAGAAGGGCATGATGCAGATATTTATGAGATACAATTCTCTCCGGATGGTAAACAAATTGTGTCGGCATCAGAGGATAAAATCATCCGTGTCTGGTCGGTAGAAAATGGCCGTACCTTACACATACTCAGAGAACATGAACAGGCTGTAAAAAATGTTATATGGCTGAATAATCAACAAATTGTGTCGGCATCAGATGATAAAACAATAAGATTATGGGATCTTGAAAGTACTAAAATTACTAAAAGTATTAAAAGTATTAAAAGTACTAAGGTGTTTAATGGTCATAAGGGAAATATTAACTGTCTGACAGCAACAAAGGACAAAGCTTATATAATATCCGGTGCCAGTGACGGCAATGTCTATCTATGGAATATGGCTACTGGCAAAGGATTTTCTCTGCATCGCTTCGGGCAGGCAATTATTGATTTAGAATTGAACTCGTCGGAACAGTTTGTACTTATTTCAACCCGAAAAGGTCTTGCCATACTGGAAATTGATAATCCTTTTCGTTATCAGGCCGCTTTTCAATTTTCGCGACCCGAATCAGCCATACAGGTGGATAAGGCACAGCGTCAATATCAGCAGCTTATCTATAAAGCAGAAGCAGAGCTGAGCCAGTATCATTATCTGTCGGCAATGCAGTCTCTGCAGCTGGCCAGAAATATCCCGGCGTATGAACAGGATAACAAAGCGTTTAAGCTCTGGACCTCGTTATACTTAAAAGTACCCAGAATTAAATTAAAAAATATCTGGAAACTTCTACAGGTTAAAAATAATTCTCTACGTATCAATAGTCTTTGTACTGCTCTTAATTCAAACAATCTGTTTACATCCAGTCAGTCAGGAACTATCTGCCAGTGGCCTGCAGATAGTTTTAAGTCTATAAAGCTCTTTAATGAAAAAAAACCGGTAACGAGAATAAAACTGACACAGAATGATGCTTCATTATTATTTTCATCGGAAAATGATATACGACTTATTGATATTAAAAGTGGAGATTTGTTTTTATCTTTTAATCAGCACGATGCAGATATCAGTTGTTTTGAGCTTACTCCGGATGGACGTTTTGTTATCTCAGCTGATGGTCAGGGAGGCTGTTATTTATGGCGTTTGCTTACCGGGGAACTTAATTATGACTATTCTAATGATCATTATATTGTCAGCACATTAGCTATAAGCCCAAATGCTCAGTTGTTTGTGTGCGGACATATTAATAATAACCGGATTACAGTTAGAGACTTGCAGCAGGGTAAAATAATTACAGAACTGGATGAGCATGAAAAAGCGGTCAGCAGTCTGGCTATCAGCTCAGATGGCCGTTTTATTTTATCCGGTAGTGTGGATGCCAGCCTGCGATTATGGCAGCTTAATTCCAGTCATAAAAAGTCACTCAGGGTTTTCAGAGGACATAGTAAACGAATTTATCAGCTGGCTATGGACCCTCAAAATAAAATAGCAGCATCTGTCAGTGAAGATCGAAGTCTCAAAATCTGGAATTTAAATACTGCTGACTGTTTATTTACCTTTAATATTGTAGATGCTGATTTTACCAGTGTATCAATCAGTATGGATGGACAATATATTTATGCAGGTTTAAGTGATGGTAATATTCTTGTCTATTGTCTGGACTGGGAGTTAGACTCTAAGCTTTATAGTGGATGGCAGGAAGCTGCTGATATTTACCTGCATAATTATTTATTATCACATAAGGTTAATAATTCTGAGCAGGAACTGATTCCTGTTATCAGGCTCCTGGAATGTTCAGGGCTGGGTTATCTGGAACATGAGGAGATTGCAAAACAGCTGCTTAAAAAAATTGAAAACATACATCAACAGAAAATTCTTAGCGGTAGTATCCGGGGACATGGAGGTGCATTGAATGGTCAGGAAATAAAAAATCATAATAAACGCCGTTCAAAACAGAAAACTAATAGAATATGGCTACTTTCTGCTTCTTTCTTTGTTATGTTTATGCTGTTTATCTGGTTTTCGAGTGATAACAAAATAAACCGTCAGGAAAATGAAATATTGTTTCAGGAAACTAATAATATCAGTGAAAAAGAACAGCTAACCATTGATAAAATGCTGGATATTGGATTTGGACTTTCAAGAATTAATCGGAATATTGTTATTGTTAATAATAAGCTGAATATTAATTCTATTAATGCACCTGAAAATATAAAATTGTTAAAACTCTGGCTGCAACTGGATGAACAGGATCTTAAAGATGGCTGGGGTCAATCGTTTAAATATGTGGGTATTAAATCAGGAGCTTTTAAAGGACGAATTATTTTGCGCTCTGCCGGTCAGGATGGTCAATACAAAACTGATGATGATTTATTACTTAATGGTTTTCCTTATCGGGATTCTCTTGTTATTAAAAAAAATAATCGACTTGTTACCAGATTGTCGGATATAAAAATAATGAAACCATCATCAATAGATGAGGATGAAGTGACTGAGTCTCTGATTGATCCTGAGACGGACAATCAGATTAAAGATGATATAGTCAATAAAGTGATAGATGAATCATTACCACTGAATACTGAAGAGGCGATTGAGGTCACTATTAAACCTGAAATTATTGTGGAGACTCGGGATTAGTCGTGAATAAGGTAAAGATAACTATTATTAAAGGTGCTTTAACTGGTAAAGAATATAGCTTTACGGAACGCAGTCTCTGTGTAATAGGACGTGCACTGGACTGCAATATTTTATTACCGGATGACGAATTGCATAGTACTATTTCTCGTTATCATTGTTTACTGGATATTAACCCACCGGAAATCTGTGTTCGAGATTTTGGCAGTTTAAATGGTACCTTCGTCAATCAAAAAAAAATAGGGCAGCGGGATATAGATGAAAATATTCATAAAGCACAGGGGCTGATTTATCCGGAATATAATCTTCAGGATAATGATCAGATACAACTAGGTGATACCATCTTTAAAGTCACAGTTAATTCAGAGTCACTGGTTAATGACAATTCAGAAATTCAGGAGGAAGAATCAACTCACAAACTTGAACAGAACCTTAACCTGGAAGTTTCTTCTCAGTCTAATCCACTAGATAAGGTCAATCATTTACTGAATGAAGCAGAGCATCATAAAGGTGAATTGATTGCTATTAAGGGATATCTTGTAAGAAAAGAACTGGGACGTGGCAATATGGGGGCGGTTTATCTGGCTTCTCATTTTGAAAACCGTAGTAATGTTGCCTTAAAGGTGATGTTGCCAAAAGTAGAGTCAAATCCCAGAACACATAAGCAGTTTATGCGAGAATCTCGTAACACCCAATTACTCAGGCATAAAAATATTGTACAGGTTCATGATGTGGGTTGTTATGATGGAACCTATTTTTTTACCACTGATTATTGTGAAGGTGGAAGTGTTGCCCAGTTAATAAAAAAGAAAGGTGGCCGGTTACCACTGTCACTGGCTATTAAAATTTATATGCAGATACTCGATGGCCTGGATTATGCTCATCAGGTTGAAATACCCAGCATAGTACTGGCAGACGGAAAAACTACTTCGGGGACAGGTCTTGTGCATAGAGATATTAAACCGGGTAATATTCTATTAACTAAAAAAGCAGGAATATGGCAAGCCAAAATTGCTGATTTCGGGCTGGCAAAAGCTTTTGATACAGCAGGTTTAAGTGGTAGAACAGCAACCGGTGTATCTGCCGGTACTCCCTATTATATGCCCAGACAACAGATAATAAATTTTAAACTGGCAAAGCCTGAAGTTGATGTCTGGGCAGCAACTGCCACTTTTTATAAAATGCTTACCGGGCGGCATCCCAGAAATTATAATAAACGTACTGACCCATGGTTAACCACACTAAAGATGCCGCCAATACCTGTTAAGGATCGGGATGTTGCTATTCCCTCTGCTCTGGCAGAGCTGGTGGATCGTGTTCTGTGTGATAAACCGGAACTTAGTTTTAAGTCAGTCAGAGCACTGAAAAATGAACTCTTAAAAGTGATATAAAACAGTGAATATAAACTATTACGGTAAAACTGATCAGGGCCTGGTCAGGGCAGGTAATGAAGACAGTCTGGGATTGTTCCCGCAACTGGGTCTGTTTATGGTGGCTGATGGCATGGGTGGCAGGCCTGCTGGTGATGTGGCATCCAGACTGGTTGTTGAGGTTTTACCCTTATTAATTAAACAACGTATCCCTGAACTGGAATCCTTAAATAATAGTGAGATTATACAGGTTATTAAAGCAATCTTAACCGATTTAAGTAATCGGATATTATATGAAAGCAGAAACAGAACAGAGTTTGAAGGGATGGGAACTACTCTGGTAATGGCACTGATAACTGAACAGTATCGTTTTATTGCACATATGGGGGATAGTCGTGCTTATATATTTCGTGAAGAGGTTCTACAGCAGATCACTAATGATCATAATCTGGTGCGTCATTTACTACTAAGTGGTGAATTGACTCAGGCTGAAGGCAATGATCATCCCGGAAAAAATCAGTTGCTGCAATATATTGGTATGGAAAGTGATCCCAATCCAACGGTTATCTGTATACCCAGAATGACGGATGAATATTTGCTTTTATGCACTGATGGCCTGTCCAATATGCTCTCTCATCAGGAGATGACCCGAATTCTTTTGCAAGGAATGAACTCGACAACAAAATATTCAGAATCCAAATTACTGGAACAATGGACAAATAGCTTTATTGATGCAGGCAGGCAGGCAGGTGGTGAAGACAATATCACAGTACTTTTAACCAATTAGTATTCTTCCAGAAACTTGTTTTAAATCATCCTGATATCATATTTTTTGACTATTGCCAAAGATCTTACAATCAGTCAATAATACATCTGCTATTAAAGAAACTACGATATAATATGGAAAGTGTTTTAATTACAGAAAATATTCATATTTATTATGCTCTTAAAAGATCTACCCGGATGGGGATTAAAAATTGTCCTTTGTTAATCTGTGTGGCTTCCTGAAATTTCTGCTGGACAATTTGCAATAACTCCTCAGATAAATGATGTTCACTATGAGTAGCACCAATAACCTTATTCTTAAATTGTGCAAAATCATCAAAACAGACCGGGGTATTAAAAAATAGCTCATTCACCAGTTCAAAGGTCTGTTTATTGATACTTTCCTGCAGTGCATCAAACGCGGCCTGCCTGACCTTTTCTTCATTATGAAACAGTTTTAAAACCTCATTAAAATCACCAGCAAAAACCGGTTCTGAAATATAAGCCAGTCCTCCGGGTTTTAAAACCCGTTTTACCTCCAGTAAGGCCTGTGATAATTTATCCATAGGAACGTGGTGTAATGATTTGAACATAAAGACAATATCAAAGGTATTGTCTGGAGCCGGAATATCCTCACAAGCACCTAATTTAAAACTGACCCCAGCTAAATCCCTGATTTCAATATTTTTTTGATGCTGAATCATATCCACTTCCAGGGCTGTGATAGTTCGATTGGCTCCATTGCTTTCAATCAGACGGGTTAAGGCGGCATCGCCGCAACCCAGCTCCAGAATATTTTTATTGTCCAGAGATAGTAAGGATTCAAAGACCTCTGGCTCTGGAATGGTTTTTAAGGATTCATGGCTATTTATTTTCATTATTTTGGGCATTGTGTTTTGACTTAAGAATTGTCATTATATCCCTGATTCAACCAATAATAAAAGAAAATGACTGATGCGGATATTACTCTGGTATTGTGACAAATTTAACTGGAAACCGGCTATGAAAACGCTTGATTCCGCAGTGGATGCTGAAGCAGGAAATTATGCAGATGTTATTGTGGCTTTTATACATATTGAACCCGAAGATATAGAAGAAGGGAATTCTGCGGAAAAAAAACTACTGAAAAACCTTAAATGGCTGGCTAAAAAGTGGCAAAATAAACATATTATTTTACATTCCTTTACCCATCTGGGTGAGGATAAGGCTGAACCGGAACAGGCTAGCGCATTACTGGGCCGGGTTGAAGAGCGATTGAAAGCAGTGGACTATCAGGTCACCCAGACACCTTATGGCTATTTTCTGGAGCTGGATATGCAGGCCAAAGGTCATCCATTAGCAAGAATTTATAAAGAATTGTAAGTTAAGTATAGATAGGAGAATAGTGTGGGAAATGCCCTGCAGGAACAACTACTTAAAGCCGGACTGGTGGATAAAAATAAGGCCAACCGGGCTAAAAGTCAGAAACATAAAAAATTAAAGCAGCAGCGTAACACTAAAGAGGGTGTTGTTGATGAGGCGAAATTAATGGCGGAAAAAGCCATTAAAGAAAAGGCTGAACGGGATAAGGCACTTAATCTTAAACGTAATGAAGAAGCTCAGCAAAAGGCAGTTATAGCCCAGATTAAACAGTTAATTGATACCAATCGTCTGCCTAAAGGTAATGGCGATGATCAGGTTTATAATTTTGAAGATCAAAAATCCGTTAAACGTATTTTTGTTACTAAAGATATTCATGATGGTTTAACCAGGGGGAAACTGGCTATTGTTAAATTTGATACACAATACGATGTAGTACCAGCACCGGTTTCTGATAAAATTAAAATACGGGATGAAAAATACATTATTTTACGTAATGATCCCTCTAAAGAAGATGAACAGGATGATGATTTTTATGCGGATTATCAGATCCCGGATGATCTAATGTGGTAAACTATTTAAGTCGTAAGTCGTAAGTCGTAAGTCGTAAGTCGTAAGCAAGAAAGTAAAAGGAACTATTATGGCCAGGAAAAAAAAGCAGGCGCTGAAACTTTCAGCACCGAGAAACCCTTTGTTTAATCATCCTTTGATGAAAAAATCTCATGTTCACCACAAGTCTAATAAGGCTCGACGTCGAAATGAGAAAGTAAAACTGATCAGGGGCGAATATTCTCAAAACGGTTTGATGCAGACTTTTTTGAGAATATTCGTCACTCCCGCTTCAGTTTAATTTTATAAGAGATTGTCATTTGTCACGTCCTGTTGTTTTTTCTATTGTAGAATCACCGACCCATCCCAAATTAACCGCTTTATATGAAGAGCTAGGTTATGAGGAACTTGTTCTGCCGTCTATGCGAAAAGCGATGAATGCCTTAAAAAAACAGCAGCCGGATGTGATTGTCGCGGAGTTTTTTTATGCCTATGGTACCAATTATAGTAGTAACCATATCAGTAACCTTGATTCCCTGCTGATTACCCTGCAGACATACCCGGAGTATCATCCTAAAATTATACTGGTAGTTAAAAAATCGGAACAGCAATTTGTCAGTAAACTGGGCGAACATTATAGTGATTATTACAACCCGGACTATGTTCTGATTCAGCCTGTTTATGAACAGCAGGTCAGAGATATTTTAGCAGAGTGAATTATACAATCTCATAACAGGGAATATATTCACTGCCCGGTAGTTTCATTCGAAACTGCTCTACAAAGGATTGCAGCAATTTATCCATAGGTTCCATAATTTCTTTATCACCGCTGATTTGAAACTTACCAAATTTCTCAATCAGCTGAATACCTTCATCTTTGACATTGCCGGCCACAATACCGGAGAATGCCCGGCGCAGATTAGCAGCCAGAATATGAACAGGCTGATCCTTGTGTAGTTCCAGAGCAGCCATATTTTCATGAGTGGGTTCAAAAGGCATCTGAAATTCTCTGTCAATATGTAGTTTCCAGTTGTAGTAAAATGCGTCACTGGTGGCGCAGCGAAAATCAGATACTGACTTGATCATGTTTTTCATTTCCCTGGCAACCAGTTCGGGATCATCAATAATAATTTTATATTTTTGTTGTGCTTCAAAGCCCAGTGTCATTTCAATAAAATGGTGTATCTGTTTAAAATAATCTTCACTGCTCTTGGGACCACTTAAAATAAGCGGGAAGGGGAGTTCCTTATTTTCAGGGTGAAGCAGGATCCCCAGCAGGTATAGAATTTCTTCAGCTGTTCCTGGACCACCGGGAAAGACAATAACACCATGACCTAGCCGTACAAAGGCTTCCAGACGTTTTTCAATATCCGGCATAATGACCAGTTCATTCACCATAGGATTAGGTGATTCCGCAGCAATAATACCGGGTTCGGTCAGACCAATATAGCGACCGTTGTAAACCCGTTGTTTGGCATGGGCTATATTGGCTCCCTTCATAGGGCCTTTCATGGCTCCAGGGCCGCAGCCGGTACAGATATTCAATTTTCGCAGACCCAGTTCATGACCGACTTCCTTGGTGTAATCGTATTCATTGCGGATAATAGAGTGGCCGCCCCAGCAGACGACAAGATTAGGCATGACTTCAGGAACTAATACTTTGGCATTACGCAGAATATGAAAAATAGCACTGGTAATATCACGGGATTCGGTAAAGTTAAAACGGCTGTTGCTTTCTACTTCATTTCCAACGAAAACAATATCTCGTAATACTGAGAACAGATGTTCCTTAATACCGGTAATCATCTCACCATCGACAAAGGCCTGAGCCGGTGCATTATTAACCTGAAGTTTAATACCTCGTTCCTGTTGAATAACTTCTACTTTAAAATCCGGGTGAGCATCAAGTACTTTTTTAGCATTGTCTTCAGTACTGCCGGTATTGATTACCGCCAGAGAACAGGCTCTGAAATCATCAGCAAATTTGCCTTTACTGGCATTTAATAGAATTGCTACTTCAAATTTGGAGAGTACATCCATTTTACCTTCAGGAGTGATGAGTGCATCAATTTTTTTCATTTGTTCTTCTCAATTTTATTCGGTTTATTGGTGGCAATCAGGGTCGGAAATAGTAAAATCAGGGTAACCAGGACTGTTCAGTTGATATGTTTTTTCCTGATTGTCAAACGGGGAAATAAAGGTTATTTTGCTGGCCCTGAGATATAATTTTGGGGGCTGATCATTATCCGGTGCATTTCCATAGAGTCTGTCACCCAGTACGGGTATACCAATCTCTGATAAATGTCGTCGGATTTGATGTTTACGTCCGCTCAGGAGCTGTAGGTTCAGTAGTGTATAACCATCCTGTTCTGTCTCAGTTACTGAAAGAATACGGGTAATAGCCTGTTTTCCGTCAATCTCACTGGTAATGGTCTGTGGCTCTGGACAGCCTTTTACAATAGCCTGATAGTACTTATTGATTTTTCGCTCACGAAACATTTGTGCCAGTGCAGCCGCTGCTTTTTTACGATGTGCGAGTAATATCAGTCCCTGGGTTGAACGATCCAGCCGATGAACCAGAAAGGCATTACGCTGGGGTTGTAAATGCGTTTCAGCCCAGCGATAAATACTGGTGTGATCGCCATATTTACTGCCCTGAGACAGCATTCCAGCCGGTTTAAACCAGACACTATAATCACCTTCATCACGGATCAGATGAGCTTCCGGTGGCTGTTGTGCTAACACATATTCATCATAATAAAGGTGTAATATAGAGCCGAACGGGAGTTTTCTTGTGGCCCGGCGAATACGGGAGGTATTGTTGCCAAGGGTTAGCCAGACAGCCCCTTTGTGCATCAGTTGTTTGATTTTCTGGCGTGAAAGATGGCTATGGTTTGACAGCAGTTCAAGAGCACTTATGCCGTCCTGTTCGATGACTTCAAAATGTTTTTCAAATTTTTCAGGTAGATCGAGTTGTTCTGCTGATGTCATGGGTTAAAGTATGTATAATAATATGAATACCACTAATCATAACACGTCTTAAAAAATAAGGAACTTATGAGAGGTTACCACCTGGATCCGCATCCTGATGCCAATGCGGCACAACAGCATTATGCCATTGTTTATGCCCCGAAAAGGCGAGCCAGGGGGCGTTTCCCTGCTAATAATGTGAAACTATGTGACACCATTGAAATGGCTATAGAAGGACATGCACCGGAGCAGAAAATGTTTGCAGCAGAGCTTATCGGTCCGGCCAAATCATCAGAAGGGTGCATGCTTTTTTATCTGGTTAGATGGCTGGTTGATTAAACCGGCTGTCTATTGTACGGATACTTTTTTTATATTGCTTCCATCTGGAATTCGCTTTTACCCTGACCGCAATCCGGGCATAACCAGTCTTCAGGGACATCTTCCCAGGCAGTTCCTGGGGCTATATCGGCATCAGGTATGCCTTTTTCTTCTTCATAGATAAAACCGCAGATCATACAACGCCATGTTTTCATTAAAAGCTCCAAAAATAATTAACCAAGTAATTTACTCGGTTAAGTTTAGTTCCGGAAACCCGGCTTGTCAAAATATTTTTCCAGAACATTTTGACTTCACCCGTTGGGTGGCATCAATAAATGGATGCACACTAATTAGTACCCATCCGGAAATTGATATTCTTAGACGAATAAATTCGTCACTACACAGATAGAGCTTAATTTATCAATAACTTATAAGAGTAATAATTGTAGTGACGAATTTATTCGTCTATTTATGGATGGACACTAATTAAGCAATATGTTAATAAATTAAGTGAATGATTTAACAATCCAGTCACATGGAGATAACAAACCTCATTGAGCATCTGTTATACTTATTCTAAATTGTGAGGATGGGTTTTAATTTTTCAAGGGATTATTTTTAAAAAATGTCAAATAGCTCAAAAATTTTTAATCAGATTTCAACACGTTTATCGACTGAGACTAATCTTCAGAATCAACTGGCTATTGTCGTTGAGGGAGCCATGGATCTGACTCATTCGGATGCGGGAACCCTGTATTCATTACATGAAAATCAGTTTCTTCGTTTTGAAGTGGTTATGAACCGCACCCTGAATATTAATAAAAAAGCACCGGATATAAACTTTCCTGATATAGAAATATATAAAAATGGTGAACCTGATAATTCCATGATGGTAGCCTGTAGTGTCTTACAGGAAAAAAGCATTCGTGTGGATGACGTTTATAAAGAAGAATCGTTTAATTTCAGTGGTACCAGGGCATTTGATGAAAATACCGGTTATCGGACCCATTCTGTTTTAACGGTACCTATCCGGGATTTTGAGAAAAAAATTATTGGCGTCATTCAGTTAATAAATGCTCATGATCTCAATGAAGAGCTCCGGGTGTTTAGTGATAAGGATGAAGAACTGGTTAATTTATTTGTCCTACAAACAGCCTTTACTTTATCATCCAAGATACTGATTGATAAACAAAAAGCCTTGTTTGATTCTATACAGTCCTGAACTAATAACAGTCCTGAACTAATAACCGTCCTGAACTAATAACAGTCCTGAACTAATAACCGTCCTGAACTAATAACAGTCCTGAACTAATAAAAGTCCTGAAGCAGAAATTGCTCTGAGTTAGCGCTTACAGAGCGGGCGTTTATCCGGATTTTCTACGGCATCTGCAATAGCACTGACCAGTTGCATAATTTCAGCCGGACTCAGAGCGGATGATAATTTATAGATTAAATTTGGATCAACGTCTGCCAGTACTGTGCTGCCATCAGACAGATTGACTGTGATTCCGGCATTTTTTATTTCTTCACTGTCTTCTTCAGATACCAGCTGTTCATTCAGATCCATCATTTCATCATAAAAATCTTCAATTTCCTCAATGATTTCCAGCTCATAATCATCACTAATGCTGATGGTAAAACCGGATTCCTCAACCGATGCCTGAAACTCAATATCATGTTCAAAAGGAATATCCTTTGATTTGAGATACGCTTCAAAACGTTGTAAGGGAAGTTTGTGAAAAAATATAAAATCAAGCAATTTGGGATCCTTTATTGAATTGTAAACTCACAGCAATATTTTATGATACTATTTCAGGATAATAAATAATATAACAAAGAATATGGAACTGCACATATTTCCGGATAAGTTTGTAATTGAATCTGCCCCTGTATGGGTGGCTGTTTTATTACTATTGGGTCTATTTTTTTTCTTTTTAAGCAAATCCTTACGCCAGTATTTTAAAACATCACATAAATATAGTTTTCTGCCCGGAGTGGTTTTTGTTGTTAGTTTTGTTTTTCTGATTGGCGGAATAAACCTGTTTGTTTATAAAATTGTTTTTAATAAAGAAGGACTGATTATTTTTAATATACATAATTTTAATCAACAGATAAAATGGTCAGCTATTAAGACCGTGCAATATCAGGAACAGCAGAAAATAAATATTTTGTTTATTGATACGGAACAGCAAGAAGAGTCTGTTGTTCTGGATTTAAAGTCACTGGAGCCTGAAAGCATGCAGAAGGTAAAAATTCTGTTTCAGGTAAAACTGCGACAAAATCAGTAACTGTTCAACTGAGTTATTCAGGTTCAGCCCTGAGACAGCAACGCAACCATCACCAAAAATCGAGAGAGCTAAATATGCCCTTAATTAAAGAAATTGTTGATAACCTTGAACAGGCAAAACAATGGCGTCAATATCTTCATTCTATTCCTGAAATTGCGTTTGGTGAAGCAAAAACAGCCCAGTTTGTTGAACAGAAACTCACTGAGTTTGGTGTTACGGTACATCCCAGAATGGCGGGCACCGGCGTTATTGGTTCTGTGACCGCCGGTCAGGGAAATAAAAGTATTGCCCTGAGAGCAGATCTGGATGCCCTGCCTATAGCAGAACAGACCGGCGTAAGTTATAGCTCTACTCATCAGGGTATGATGCATGCCTGTGGCCATGACGGGCATACCGCAATGTTACTGGCTGCAGCCCAGTATCTGTCACTGCATCAGGATTTTAATGGCACCGTATATTTTATCTTTCAGCCGGCAGAAGAAAATGAAGGCGGCGGCAGAAAACTGGTGCAAGAAGGGCTGTTCCAGAAATATGCTATTGATGCCGTATATGGTATGCATAACTGGCCTGGACTGCCGGTAGGCAAATTTGCTATTCGCAGC
>JALSUJ010000050.1 GCA_027071355.1 Gammaproteobacteria bacterium
CAGCAATAGCCCCGAAAGGCACAAATACTACAAGCGCTCTTAGTAACGGGATGGTGAAGCCCGGAGCTGTGAACAAGGCCGGTGTCCTCGGAAGCGGCTCTATGATGAAAACAGCTATGTCTGGACAAGAGTACGACAAAGAAGCGATTCTGGGCGGTTTTATTGGTGGTGCAGGAAAGATTCTGAAGAGTATCACAAAGACACCACTTGTCGGAGGCACTATAGGTAGACTCGGGGGAAATAAGCTGTCACAAGCCGCTATGAACACAGGGTCTAAAATGAAGACAGGTGCTGTAGACGGTGCAGCAAGGACAGATGCTGCATTAAACAGACTGTCAAAAGCTGGACAGAAGGGCACAGATAAGAATGGAGTAGGTGTCAGGGGCGCTATTGGAGATATGCTTGGAAGATCAGATATTAAGGGTGTAAGAAACTTTGGTGATAAGCTTATAAAGAGTAAGCACAGATCTATTTTGGCAGAGAAAAAGACGACCAATAGCTTAAATAGATCTCAACACAGACTAGACAACCCAGACTCACCTGAAGCCAAAGCTTTCTATAACAGAACTAATAAAAAGGCTGGAGATACAACTGTATATGTCAAAGGTCAGAACCCATACGCTCCACTTCCTAATCAGCCAAAACCTAATGTACCTCCAAATACTCAAACACCTCCAAGCACTCCAGTCCAGCCACAGGGAGCACACATTCCGGCCAATAATGTTCCGGGTGGTAGCACTACTGGTGGGGCTACTGCGAGTGGTCATACTACGAGCGGAACTGGAGCAACGCCACCATCAACTCCACCTCCAGCAACAGGAGCAGTACCCGGAAATGGAGGGCTATTCAAAAATCTTAGCGATGGGTATAAAAAGACAGATATGTATGCAAATTATGGGCACAAACCTCTTATTGCCGCAGGTGGACTTGGTGCCTATGCAGCAGGTGGCGGCGTAGGTGGAAGCAAACAGTCTCCTATCGTCATAAGCAATAGCGGAAAATAAGATGATTGATCCAGATAAGGTAAGGGCTTATGTCAGGGATCGCAAGGACTTAAACGTCTTGCTTAACAACAAAGAGCAATTTGATGATGACGAAATAGCTATGTTTGAGCAAGACACTATAGAAGAGCTTGTTTTGACTATTCCAT
>JALSUJ010000051.1 GCA_027071355.1 Gammaproteobacteria bacterium
TCATTGCTTTGATGCTCTTAGTCTTATTTGTCAGGAGAAAGCTAATGATTGGCTTAATAGTTTCTCTTATGTTTGGATTACTGATAGTTGTGAGCTTACCAGCGCTGGGGGTGCATATTGAAGGTAGATTGGGGCAAGCTATATCAGTGGATTTTTTAATGAAGCATTTTATGGCTATAGCGGGTATTGAGTCAGATGGTGTTGAGGCTTCTGCAGGGGGGGTTTCGCTTCGATTAGGTTGGTGGTTGTCGTTGTTTTATAAGTGGACGGAGAGTATTTCAAACTTTATTTTAGGGCTAGGTTTCGGTTTTCCATTAGTTGATTTCTATGGTAATGGAAAATTAGTCCGCGAGCCACATGATTCATATATATCCATTATTGCCCGGCTAGGCCTGTTGGGTTTTGTATCATGGTGCACAATGCATTTCTTTATGGTGAGGTCTTGGTTTAGAGCTTATGTGATATGTAAAAAAATAGGCTGGAAAGTTGGGGAGGATAGATTGATTTTGTTTATGGGGTATTTTGTCTTAACATGGATTTATGCAATTGGCGAAGATGCATTTGAAAAACCGTTTGTCGCTATACCGTACTATTTTTTTTGGGGGGTTATATTGAGGCTCTATTTTAAGCTGAAATATGACCATAATTTTATCTATTATTTATCAAGCTATAATAATCCAAAAATGTTCTTAAAAAATGATTAAATATATAACTAAACTATATCGCTTATATTCATTTTATATCTCACCTGCTAAATTAATAATCCGAAGCGAGGTAATAAGATTTTTTAATATGAAACCAGCATGTACCACAGTAATAGAAATTGGTGGTGGAAATGCAATGATGCGCTCTATTTTAAAAAAATCGTGTAGAGCTAGTGAATATATTTCTAGTGATATTGCTCCAACTGATAATACAGATGTTATTTGTGATGCACAGGATATGATATTTTCAGACAATGAAGCAGATGTGATAGCTGCATTTAAGTGATGGAGCATATCCCTGATACTAATATGTTCTTATCAGAAGTGTACAGGGTTTTAAAGCCTGGTGGCTATGCAGTGTTTTCGGTTCCATTTATATATGGTAAGCATGATTGTCAGGATTTTTACCGCTGGACTTCCCAGGGTTTGGGGCGTGTAATTAAACAAAATGGCATGGATGTAGTCGTGTTGAAAAACAGGGGTGGGGTGTTTCTGTCAATAATAACATTAATCTCTAACTTTATTCATTCCAAGTTTATGCCTTCGGAAAATGGTTGGAGGGCTAATGGAATAGGTAGAAAGATGTATTTTGGGTTCATGGCAATAGCTATGTTGCCTATAATTTTCTTATCGTGGTTTGCATTATTGTTAGATCTTATTATTGATCGTGATTCTGCAAATACATCAGGTTTTATTTTATTTACGCAAAAGCCAGAAATTGAAAATACTTCTAGTACATAATATATACCAGCAAAGTGGTGGTGAGGATGCTGTTCTTGAATTAGAAAAAGAAATGCTTCTTGATCAAGGAAATGATGTATTTGAATACACAGTTGATAATCACTCTATTACCGGGATTAAAGATAAGTTGGCTACGGCTTTATCTGTTAACTATTCCTATTCAGCTAAGAAAAAATTAATAAAGGCTCTTTTGGAAGTTGAGCCTGATATTGTACATGTGCATAATTTTTTTCCTTTATTGACTCCCTCAATATATGATGCTTGTATCGAGCATAAAGTGCCTGTAGTACAGACGCTGCATAATTATCGGATGATGTGTCCTGGCGCTTTATTGATGAGGGATGGTCATGTTTGTGAAGATTGTATTGAAGGTTCAGCATATCAGGCTGTTATTCATGCTTGTTATCGTGAATCGAGGGCGGCAAGTTTTGTGCTTGCTAGAATGGTGCAGTATCACAGACGGCATCGGACCTGGCAGAATAAGGTCAATCGATTTATTGCATTGACTGATTTTGCTAAAAATAAATTTATACAGGCAGGGTTCCCGGAAAATAAAATAATAGTAAAGCCAAATTTCACAATAACAGATGAGTGTAATGTAAAGCAATCGAAAAGTGATATGTGCAGAGCTTTATTTGTAGGGCGGATAAGTCGTGAAAAAGGAATTGGTACCTTATTAAAAGCATGGAAAAATATATCGACTCACTTATCAATTATTGGTGATGGTCCACTATTGAATGAAGTGCGTATGAGTGATATTGATTCTGTTAGTGCCTTAGGGTTAACATCATCTAATGAAGTACATTTAAAAATGTTACAAGCAAGCTTTCTTGTAATGCCATCCGAATGGTATGAAGGTTTTCCTATGGTGTTGGTTGAGGCATATTCGTGTGGATTGCCGGTAATTGCATCAAGACTAGGCGGTATGGCTGAAATTGTTGAAGATGGTGTAACCGGCTTACATTTTGAGGCTGGAAATGCAGAAGATTTGGCGGAGAAAGTTCGATGGATGGCGTGTCACCCTGAAGAATGTAAAAAGATGGGGGGAAATGCACGAAAGATTTATGAGGAAAAATACACTGCAGAGATTAATTACAAAATGCTGATGCAAATATATCAGGATGCGATTCAAGATAATGGATAAAATGATATTGAATATGCGGGTGGATATAACGTCTCTCTCGAAGGCGGTAAAGCAGATTGGATTTTGGGTAAGCCAAAAGGAAGCGCACTATGTTTGTATTTCTAATGTGCATATGTGTATGGAATGTTTTGATAATGATGAGTTTTGTAAAGTTGTAAATGGTGCAGATCTGGTAGTACCAGATGGGAAACCATTAGTGTGGGTGCAAAAAATACTTGGAGAGAAGGATGCGCAACAAGTACGAGGCATGGATTTAATGTTGGCATTGTGTGGTTATGCAGAAAAAACATCATTGTCAATTGGCTTTTATGGAAGTACTCCAAGGCTACTTTCTAAGTTGGAGAAAAATTTAAAAATAAGTTTTCCTGCTTTGAGGGTCGTATGTTCTCTAGCGCCTCCTTTTCGTCCACTATTGGAACAAGAACGTATGGATTATATTGATATAATTAACGAATCTGGTGTGGAATTTCTTTTTGTTGGTATAGGGTGTCCTAAGCAGGAAAAATGGATGGCTGAAAATAAAACTAAGCTGAAATGCACGATGCTAGGTGTTGGGGCAGCATTTGATTTTATTGCAGGAGAAAAGCGTCATGCACCGTTGTGGATGCAATCATTAGGTCTTGAGTGGCTTTTTAGATTGCTGAGTGAGCCGCGCCGTTTATGGAAACGTTATTTGAAGCATAATCCCAGGTTTGTGTGGTATATTTCTAAGCAAATTATGTATGATAAATTTAAGGTATAAAATGAGGTTTTCTATAAAAAGGGAAGCGTAGAATGTACGCCCGTTATTGATTATTCTTTATATATAAGATTTATTAAAATCTAACTGAGGCATGTGCCACATTTTTATTTGTTTTGAATAATGCTGCATGTGTGCAATTCGATTGAGTATAATCAGTGAATGCCGACCAGGCGATCTTAGTGCTGATTTTAACGGAGTGCTAGTAATCTACTGTAGTGCCTACTAATTTTGATAGGTGTAATCGGCTGGTTTTAATATATAGGGTAATATCTCAGGTGTTTGGTAAATCATTATTTAAGAGTTATTCTGGTTTCATTACTCTTTTTTCTCGTGTTTCAGACCCTTTAATAGTTGTGTTTGCAGCCGTATTTGCGTATGGAATAAGATTTTCATTTTCTGATCTCGCTTTACCACAAAACTACCGTGCATTAATTCTATTTGCTGTTTTTTGTGTCGTTATTATTTTTCCTGTTTTTAATTTGTATGGTTCGTGGCGTGGACAAAGCCTACCTAAGCAGGCTAGAGCTATTATTATGGCTTGGTTTATGGTGATTTTGACGATGATTATTATTATGTTTGGTCTAAAAATATCGTCAGACTATTCTCGCCTCTGGCTGACCTGGTGGGTTATTTTAGGCTTGCTGTTCTTGCTGGGTTTTCGTTTATGTGTATATGGCTTTTTGCAATATCAGCGGAAGAAGGGCAGAAATTACAGGAGTGTGGTTATCGTAGGAGCTGGAGATTTGGGGAGGAAACTACTAAGCCATGCCGTTGATTCACCATGGACCGGGTATAAGGTTTTGGCTTTGTTTGATGATTATATTTCAGATTCTGGAACGGACGATTATCATATAGAGGGCGAGATAAATAAAGTAGCGCCATATCTTTCCAAGCATCAGATTGATGAGGTATGGATTGCCTTGCCATTGCGTGCGGAAGAGAAAGTAAAGGAACTACTGTATGCACTGCGGCATTACACAGTCAATATCAAAATGGTACCTGATATATTCGGTTTTTCATTACTGAAT
>JALSUJ010000052.1 GCA_027071355.1 Gammaproteobacteria bacterium
TATGTAGATTCAGGCTATAATCATGTAGGTATGGGAGCTTTGGTTAGCAAAGACAAAGACTAACTCGTTTCTAAGCCATTGTATGGTAAAATTTGCATTGATGCGTTACGTCCCTGTTTCGCATCAGTGTATCTTACCAGCCGACGGAAATTCCAGACTCAACTTAAATCCGCTGCTCCAGAATTCCAGTCTCGCCTTCTGATTTTGCAATTACCACAGCACCACAGGAATCACTGAAAATATTAACCGCTGTTCTAAACATATCCAGAATTCTGTCAACAGCCAGAATAAGCCCAATCCCTTCCAGGGGCAGTCCAATAGCAGTCATAATAATCGTAATAGCTACCAGACTGGCAGCAGGAATACCTGCGACACCAATAGAGGTTAATAAAGCCACCAGTACAATAGTAAATTGAGTAATAAAGCTCAGTTCTATCCCATAGGCCTGAGCAATAAACATAGCTGCGACACATTCATATAATGCAGTACCGTCCATATTAACCGTGGCACCCAAAGGTAAAACAAAACTGGAAGTCCGATTAGAGACGCCGGCATTTTTTTCTATGCATTCCATGGTTACAGGTAAGGTGGCACTGGAGGAGGCTGTTGAAAATGCAGTTAACATGGCAGGTGCCATAGCTCTGATATGACGCCAGGGATTCACTCTGCCAATAGTGGATAGAATAATAGGCATAATAACAAAAACATGAATGGCGAGTGCCAGAAGTACACTGAGCATAAACATGGCCAGAGAGCCAAACAACTGAGCTATATTCTCAGAACCAATACCGGCAATAACATGAGCAACCAGTCCAAATACACCAATTGGTGCAAACTTCATAATGAAGTCAGTCATAGCCATCATGGTTTCAAAGACACCTTCCCAGAAACTTTTTAGCGTTTTAGCCGCCCCTTCAGAAATCCGGGTCATAAAATAACCAAAAAGAAGACTGAAGAAGATAAGGCCAAGCATTTGACCATTATGTGCAGCAGCAAGAACATTGGAAGGCACAATGCGTAAAAAAATATCGGCAATATCACCAGCTCCCTTACCTTCCACTTTGGCAATAGTACTTTCGGAAACCTGTTGCAGACCGATAAGATCACGGGCTGGCTGACCATCAATATAACCTGGCTGAAT
>JALSUJ010000053.1 GCA_027071355.1 Gammaproteobacteria bacterium
TTTTATAACCATGAAAGGCTGCATTCGTATCTGGGTTACATGAGCCCGAATGCATTCGAACAGAAATTATTGGAAGTGGAAAAAGCGGCTTAACTGAGGTGTCACAAAATGCTTGACCACGTCACATTGACGCCTCAATTCAAAGCTGGGTTGTTAGAAAATCTGGGCTAAAACTGAAAAGGACAGAAATAGCGCATATTGATACATCATTCATCTATCCTGGTAATAATAATTATAAAGGACTATTTTATTTTTCCGATATTAGTCAGGAGGTGAATGAGAATACCAAATCAGTAGAAAAGTGGATAAAAGAAGCAAAAAATACGCTGTCAGGCGATGAACCAGATATTATTCCCGGATCCCAATGCAATGATCCATATGAATGCCCCTTTTATTCGTTTTGCTGTTCGAACAAAATGGGTGATGATGAGTTTCCCATTGAGATTCTTCCTTATCATGGGAAACTTGCTGCCGATCTAAGGGAGGAAGGGTATATGGATATTCGTGATATTCCACCCGGTAGGCTATCAAAGCCCAAGCATGTACGAGTTTGGAAGGCAACCCTAGATAACGTCATGTTCCTGTCTGAAACTGGACGCAATGAAATTCAATCACTAGCTTACCCCCGCTACTATATTGACTTTGAAACCATACAAATGGCGGTACCTGTGTGGCCCGGAACACGACCATATTCGCAAATTCCTTTTCAGTGGTCTTGTCACATTGAGGATGAAAATGGTTTAATTTCACATTATGAATTTCTTTCTGATGGAAAAAGCGATCCGAGACGACCCTTTATTGAATCGCTTTTAAAGGTGATAGGAACTGAGGGGCCGGTTATTGTCTACAATGCTGGATTTGAACGATGCCGCCTGAAAGAACTTTCAGGATATTATCAGGATTGATCAAGGAATATTGAGAGCGTGATTGAGAGAATTTTTGATCTACTTCCTGTGGTTAGAGAACATTACTATCATCCGCAAATGAAAGGATCATGGTCAATAAAGGCTGTATTACCAACAATTGCTCCAGAGTTTGCCTATGATGACCTGGAAGTGGCAAATGGGGGGATGGCAATGGAAGCATTTGCTGAAATGATGTCAGTAAGCATTACGAATGAACGTCATGCAGAACTATATT
>JALSUJ010000054.1 GCA_027071355.1 Gammaproteobacteria bacterium
ACCGGCAGCGGCAAGCGCATGAAGGTGATTAGAATAGGGGCCGCCAAAGCTGATCAGGGTACGAATATTCTGTTCAGCAGCGGCTATAAGATTGTATTTTAATTTAAACCATTTATTGCCCGAAATGAGCAGATCGCTTTGATCCGTTCTTAATATCGAGACTGACAGTTTTTTTTCTTTAAAGATTGTGGAATGGATTGTCTGCAGTGGAATATCAGCAATAGGTTCGTCTGTTAACATATTTTAAGAAAACGATTTAAGAAAAGAGGTCCAAAAAGTATATAATAGCATTATTAAACTCATGACACTTTATAATACCTTATATATGAATAAGCAACTGCCACTGTCTTTTCAGGCTCCTGAATTTGCCCGCTTTGATAATTTTATTATTACCGGGAATCAGCAACTGCTTCATGCCTTAATTGATGAGCATGAGTCATTGATTTTTCTATGGGGGGAACACGGCTGTGGAAAAAGTCATTTATTGCAGGCGGTTACTCAAAGCTATCAGGCAGACGAAAAAGCTGCCTTTTATCTGCCTTTAGCCCAGTTGCAGGAGCTGACACCGGATATGCTGGATGGGCTGGAAATGATGGATCTGGTGTGCCTGGATGATGTACATGCGGTTTCCGGTTATAGTCAGTGGGAGGAAGCCCTGTTTCATTTTTTTAATCGTATACGTGATAAAGGTGGTCGTTTAATTCTTGCGGCTGATAATAGTGCTGTTAATTGTGCGATTAAACTGCCTGATTTACGCTCCCGCTTAAGCTGGGGCTTAACCTATCAGGTTCAGGCACTGGATGATCAGGCTAAGGTCGATGCCTTAAAGCTGCGGGCATCACAGCGGGGAATGCAAATGAGTAATGAAGTTGCAGCCTATATTATGAAACATACTACACGCAGTCTTCCAGAACTCATCATATTACTGGATAAACTGGATTATGCCAGCCTGGCTGAACAGCGTAAGCTGACCATTCCCTTTGTAAAAAATATTATTTATTCTGTTTGATCCTGTGCTTTTTTCCTGGCCTTTATTTCCTGTTTAAAGACCCGAGCATACAGCACGCAGCCCAGATACATGATGACAGCGGCAAGGGTTTCGAGCAGACCGGCATACCATATGTCAGGATGAGCTGAAATTTCACTGATACCGTGCGCAAAATAGGCCAGAGAAAGAAAACTGGCCCATTGATAGGTATAGGTTTTATGATTTAACAGTCCGCGCATTGGAAATAACAATGGACTGACAATAACCAGCAATACCAGTGCAGTGGGAAAAAGTACTGATGGTATCAACCAGAGAATATTCAGCATTAAAACTAAAAACAGGGAAAAATAGCCAGTTAATGCAATATTTTGATAAAAAATTAGTTTTTTTTGTTTTTCAGAATTTATTTCAGACATATTTTTAATTAGATTCCAGTTTTTTTGTAATTTTAGCAACTCGATGACCGGTGGCAATACACAGCTTCTTTTCATCGCTGCTAATGGGCAAATTACTGTCTTTACCTGCCAGGTGGCTGGGACCATATGGTGTACCCCCTGTCGTAGTTGATATCAGCTCTGTCTCACTATACGGGGTTCCCACCAGTACCATGCCATGGTGCAGCAGGGGGATCATCATGGACAATAGTGTGGCTTCATGCCCGCCATGTAAACTGGATGCTGAGGTAAATACAGCCGCAGGCTTGCCTGCCAGTTGGCCGGACATCCAGCAGGTTGAGGTTGAATCAATAAAATATTTAAGTGCAGCTGCCATATTTCCGAAACGTGTCGGACTACCCAGAATCAGAGCGGAACATTGTGCCAGATCATCACTGCTAACATAAGGGGCACCACTATCCGGTATACTGCTTTGAGTGGCTTCGCAAATGGCAGATACTTCCGGCACGGTTCTAAGTATCGCTGATATACCGGGTACTTTCTCGACCCCCCGGGCAATTAAGCGGGCCATTTCTGCGGTAGCACCATGGCGTGAATAATACAGGATCAGGATCTGGGACATAATATATGGGTTCTCACAATAAATATAAGTACAAAAAAAGTGGATTTTATCTATTTTAAAGGCAAAAAACCTAAAATACCTGTTAATTGCTGATTTATACAGCTGAAGTCAGATAAAACAGGCTATATTAGTACATTGTTTTATGTTTATTCTGATTTAAATAGCGACTGTTTTCTTGACACTTTAACTGGTCAATGATACCTTCTCACTTAAGGTCACTAAACATTATCTGGGTTCATATTGAACTAAATTTTCAGTACGAACGGCAGATAGACTTTTTTACCTTATTAAATAGATTATCTCTATTTGAAAGGTAACAGCTTAATAAACAATACCGACCGAATCAATATAAATCAGGAGTCATAAGAAGAATGAAATTTAAAAATTATGCTAAGTTTCTGGGGGTGGTTACTTTAGCACTGGGTCTGACTGTAGGTTGTTCTAATACATCACGTAAGGGTGATATGGCTAGCAACTCTACACAGGACGCAGCTCAGCTGATTGCTGAAGCCAAGTCTGCTCTTAAAACAGCTACTAAAGATGGTTATGCCTGGCGTGACACTGGCAAAATCATTAAGCAGGCAGAAAAAGCACTGGCAGCGGGTGATGCAGCCAAAGCAAAATCTCTGGCTGACAAAGCTTTAGACCAGTCTCAAATGGCTAAAAAGCAAAGCATTGAACAGGACAAAGCTGTTAAAGAACGTTTTAGCAAATCATAAAACATTCTTTTAGTTGACTGAAAAAAGGGGGCATATAGCCCCCTTTTTTGTTGTAAATCATTTTTAGGTTAAACATCTTTATCCTCTGGTACTATGGTATATTTCAAACGTCTGGCTCTTTTTTACTGGTTTGTATTACAGCGTTTTTTTCAGCAGCGCTGTACTGAAACAGCAGCCTCTTTAAGTTATACCTCATTACTTTCTCTGGTGCCGTTAATGGCCGTAATATTTGCCGGCTTCTCTACTTTTTCTGTATTTGATACCCTGTTTTCAGAGGTACAAAAATTTATTTTTGAAAATTTTGTCCCTTCATCCAGCCAGGTTATTCAGCAATATCTGCATGAATTTGTAGGTAAGGCTTCCAGGCTGACTTTAGTTGGACTTATCAGTCTATTTGTAATTGCCTTAATGCTGGTCTGGCAGATTGACCGTTCTTTAAACCAGATCTGGGAAGTTAAACGCAGTAAAAACATTATGCGCAATTTTCTGATCTACTGGGCAATCCTTACATTGGGGCCATTACTGATTGGTATCAGTTTAATGATTACATCATATATTACCTCACTGCCCATGATTAATGATGCTGCTGAACTGGTGGGGTTCAAAGCTGAAATGCTGGCCCTGGTACCGGTTCTGTTGACTTTACTGGCATTTAGTCTGACCTATTTAATGATTCCTAATACCCGTGTTAGCTTCAAACATGCTTTGGTAGGAGGGGTTACAGCTACGCTGCTGTTTGAATTGTCAAAAAAAGGTTTTGCTTTTTATATCAGCAATAATAATACCTATAGCAGTTTGTACGGAGCTTTATCTACTTTACCGATATTTTTAATCTGGATTTATATCTCCTGGCTGGTCACTTTGCTTGGTGCTATGACAACACGTTGTATGGCTTTATTTGATTTTTCCTTGTCAAATAATCATTTATCCCAGCATAGTTTTTTATCGGTATTCCATATTCTAAGAGTACTTTTTCAGGCATCCCAACATGGGCAGACAGTTAGCGACAGTCAGCTGCATAATGAGCCGGTACTGCGTTTTGAACGGGAACTGGAGTTAATATTAAATGAACTGCAAAGTCAGCACTGGATCCATAGGACAGAAAATGATTTCTGGGCTCTGACCAGAGATCTGGACAGTTTAACATTATGGGATCTGTATAATAAATTGCCTTATCCATTACCAAAACAGGTTACAGATGAACCTTTATCCAGTATTATCAGTCAAAGTAATAAGGTGCTTGCTCAGGAATTGAATAAGTCGGTAAAATCAGTATTTTCCCTTTATGATTAGAGATAAATTATGAAACAGGTTTTTTCTTTTTTGTACATCATACTCTGTCTGGTACTGTTTAGTAACAGTGCCAGTGCAGTGGATTTTAAGTTTACAGATCTGGAAGGAGATAAACACAGCCTGTCTGATTATAAAGGTAAGTGGATACTGGTGAACTTCTGGGCTACCTGGTGTCCACCGTGTCGTAAAGAAATTCCTGATTTGTCTGATTTTCATATGGAAACAGATGACGCAGTGGTGATAGGTGTTAATTATGAACCGGGTATTAAAGATGAGAAATTAAAAAAATTTACTGATCTGTACCTGATTT
>JALSUJ010000055.1 GCA_027071355.1 Gammaproteobacteria bacterium
GGTTTTTGGTGGCATAGCTGTATTCATTGTTGGCCTTATTCTGCTGGCTATGTATCGTATTTCCGGTGGTTCAGTATTTGAGTTCATTGCTGGTAATGATATTCTGATTGGTCACCTTCTTATCTCAATTGGTGGGCTGGTTATTATTGAGCAGCTTTACCGCAATACGGCAGAAGATCACCGCCTGGCGCTTAAGTATCTGTGGCTGGGTATCGGTGGCATGTTTGCTTATGACTTCTATCTCTATTCAGATGCGTTTCTTTTCCAGCGTATAGATAATGAATTATGGAATGCCCGTGGTTTTATTCACGCAATGGCGGTGCCACTTATTGGCATTGCTATTAAGCGTGAAATGCAGTGGTCCATAGGCAAGGAAACTATTGATATATTTTTGTCCCGTCGGGTTGTGTTCCATACAACAACGCTGCTTGCTGCCGGCATTTATATGTTGCTTATCGGTGTGGCAGGCTTTTATGTCAGGGATCTTGGGGGAAGCTGGGGGCAGGTTGCCCAGGCGATCTTTATTTTTGGTGCCGGTATTATATTGGCCATCCTTTTGTTCTCATCAAGAGTGCGCGCCAAAATAAAAGTACTGATTGATAAGCACTTTTTTCATTATAAATATGATTACCGGGAAGAGTGGCTGCGTATTATTAAAACACTGTCAACCGGCAATGATGCTGTCCGCTTGCAACAAAGGGCAATACGAGCGCTTGCACAGATTATTGATAGTCCGGCTGGGGGACTTTGGTTGAGAAGGGAAAATAACTGTTTTGAGCAGGAAGATAGATGGAATATGGAGGCTATGAATATAAGGCTATCTGCCGATCATTCTCTAATCCGCTTTATGGAAGAGCATCAGTTTATTATTCGTCTTGATGAGTTTAAGGAAGATCCGGAAGCTTATACCCGCCTTGCGCCACTTGAAATCCCCGCATGGTTGAATGAGATGGAAGAGGCGTGGCTAGTGGTGCCTCTTATGCTGCAGGATGCCATGCTGGGCTTTGTTGTGTTAAATCAATCCCCTGCACATATGGACTATTTCAACTGGGAAGATAGCGATCTATTAAAAACGGCTGGTCGTCAGGCCGCGAGTCATCTTGCACAGTATGAAGCGGCCAGGGCGCTGGCCGGAG
>JALSUJ010000056.1 GCA_027071355.1 Gammaproteobacteria bacterium
ATGTTTTTATAATAATCTAATTATAACAAACACTTTTTTAGTTACCTTTTCTCGGGGTGGGGAAAACAATTTAACAGGAGGAGTCGATGCGACGTTTTTCAAAAATCGTATCTACAACAACATTTATTGCTGTTGCAATTACTGGCTTGGGACTGGCTTCAAGTGCAGTGTATGCTGCCGGAGCAAGTAAATCGGATATTGAAAAAGGCAAGGAAATTGCTTTTAACAGAAAAAAAGGCAATTGTCTTGCCTGTCATATGATTAAGGGCGGTAACCTGCCAGGAAATATTGCACCGCCACTGGTTGCAATGCAGCAGCGTTTTCCAGATCGTGCAAAACTAAGAGCGCAGATTTATGATGCGACCGTTGCTAATCCTAATACCATTATGATTCCATTTGGACGCCACAAGGTACTTACTGATAAGGAAATTGATCTGGTTACCGATTTTATCCATCAGCTATAAGTAAACCTGAAACAAGTTAAATAGAAACTGGTTTACAGTATTATGAATGTCAATGCGTGTCCGATAAACACACTTACTAGATGGGGATACTATCTACGATGAAACTATCAAAATTAAAAAAAGTAATATTAGCTTTAGCTACGGCTGGTGTTCTTGGGGGAGCCTTCAGCACTGCTATGGCGACAACACCTGCAGAAGATTTAGAAAACTTCCGTCAATATTTTTTCAAGAAATTTCCAGGCATTCCACTGAATGAATATGCCAATGGTGTATACGGAATTGATCCTGCATCCAGAGAAACCTGGGAAGCGATGGAAGAATTTCCTCCTTATGAAATTGCTCTGGACAAAGGTGAAGCATTATTCAACAAACCTTTCGCCAATGGCAAAACCTATGCCTCCTGCTTTAAAAACGGCGGCATCGGCATTCGCCAGAACTTCCCTTTTTACAGCAAGAAAGACAAGCAGGTAAAAACGCTGGAACAGGTCATTAATGAATGTCGTGTTAAAAACGGGGAAAAACCTCTGGGCTGGAAAAAAGGCGATATCGCTGCAATTTCCTCCTATATGGCTTATACCTCCCGCGGCAAGCCTATGAATGTTAAAACACCCACAACTCCAGATGAACTAAAATGGTATGAGCGTGGTCGTAAGCATTTTTATGCCAAGCGTGGTCAGCTGAATATGTCCTGTGCCAACTGTCACCAGGATAATGCCGGTAATCGTATCCGTGCAGACATACTGAGTCCGGCTCTGGGTCATGTCACTCACTTCCCTGTCTATCGTGCCAAGTGGGGCAGCATGGGTACTTTACATCGTCGTTATGCCGGCTGTAATAAGCAGGTTCGTGCCAAGCCATTTAAAGCTCAGAGTGATGAGTACAAAGCACTGGAATACTTCCACTCTTATATGAGCAATGGTATTGCAGTAAATGGTCCAGGCTCTAGAAAGTAAGAAAGTCGAAAGTCGAAAGTCGAAAGTCGACAATATAAAAAAAGCCCGGTTATCCGCAAGGATACCGGGCTTTTTTACGACTAATGACTAACGACTTATGACTTTTTCTTCCTGGTCCTCACTGCCAGCACATCACAGGGCGCATGGTGTAAAATAGCATTAGCAGTTGAACCTAATAACAATTCAAAACCATTTCTGCCATGAGAGCCGCAGACAATTAAATCCACCTTATTTTGTTCCGCCTGCTCAATAATTTCTGTTTTAGCTACACCGGTAATCACCTTTGAACTCAGTTTAATATTATCCCCGACTGTCAGACTTGCAATTAATTCCTGCATTCTGGATTTAGAAATTTTTAAGATCTCCTCTTCATCCACAACAATGTCTTCATAAGCCGGATAAAACAGCGGATCATAAGAAGTACTCATCTGGTAAAATATTTCAGCTACATAGACTATTTGTATACTAGCCTGATGATTCTGTGCAATTTGTATGGCCCTGGCACAAACTCGTTCAGAATCATCTGATAAGTCCACCGCGACCAGTATCTGTTGATAATTATCCATATTATTTCCCTGGTAAAATCGTAATTAATTCAGCATGTATTTATGGGCTGTTTAGGTTTTATGATAATATAACAACTTTTTAAAGGCTAAGGAATTTAATGCCGGTTCATTTTATAGACACTCAGCAAAAACTGAGTCAGATCTGTGAACAATTTTCAGATTGTGACTTTCTGGCGCTGGATACCGAGTTTGTTCGACAAACCACCTATTACCCACAACTTGCTCTGATACAGATTTGCGATGGCCGGCAGATAGCTCTGATTGATCCGCTAGCCATTAAGGATCTCAGCGCTCTTATGGAGCTGCTTTATAAACCTGAAATTATTAAGGTTTTTCATTCTGCTCGTCAGGATCTGGAAATCTTTTATTATTTGCAGGGCTCAGTTCCAGACAATATTTTTGACACCCAGGTTGCCTCCGCATTGCTGGGCTTTGGTGAGCAGATAGGCTATGCTCCGCTGGTTAAGCTATTACTTAATATTGAGCTGGACAAATCCCAGACCCGTACTGACTGGCTGAAACGGCCGCTGACTAAAAAACAGCTCCAGTATGCGGCCGATGATGTACGTTACCTGGCCGAACTCTATCCCCTGCAAAAACACAAGCTGGAACAACAGGGCCGCCTGCAGTGGCTGAACGATGATTTTGATTTTTTATCCAGCAACTCAACTTATGCTCCGGCAGCAGATACTATCTGGCGCAAAATCCGGGGGGCAAATCGTTTAAAAAAACAGCAACTGGCTATTTTGCAAAAACTTACAGCCTGGAGAGAACAGCAGGCTATTCGTCAGAATCGTCCCCGGCGGCGGGTTCTAAGTGATGAAAGCCTGCTGGAACTGGCCATTAATCCACCGTCCAGTAAAGATGAACTGCAGCAGAATTATAAATTAAGCAATGGTTTTTTAAGTCATAATGCCACCACGTTTATGACGCTGATCCAGGACGGACTGAATACCCCGGACAATAAATGCCCGGTATTGCCAAAAACTCACAAACCCAATCAGGATGAAGAAGCCCTGGCCGATTGTCTGATGGCGGTTATTCATATGTCTGCCCGTGATAATCAAATCAGTCCCCGCTGTCTGTGCAGCCGAAAAGAACTAAATGCCCTGATCCAGGGTCAGCGGGATCTGGGCATTTTATCCGGCTGGCGTAAAGCTCTGGCCGGTGATGATTTACTACTATTTCTTAGCGGTGAAAAACTGTTAAGTTATGCCTCCGGTCATCTCAGACTTATTGCACCTCAAACTGATTAAAAATGACTAAGGTTAACAGCATTCAGCAGTTTTTCTCATTTATCAACTGTGATTTTCAGTGCTTTGATATGGGGCGTTCTATACGCCCCATTGATGCACAAACTTTACTTAAGCTGGAACAGACACACATTCCCTGTGCCACCCCGTTTTTACAGCAACTCTGGCTGGCCATTTTATTCTGGCCGGCACAGAAGGAAGCAACAGGTCACAGCCATGAACGACAGAACAGCCCTGAGCAGCATCATGTCTGGTTCTTAAAACTACCGCTGGATGAGCAGGCCCGTTTAAACCTTGCTGCACGGGATGAGTTTTTACATCGATTACTGGATGCCCTCAAGCAGAAGTCCGAATCATCCCAATCAGCAGACACATTAAACAGTCTGGAAAATGTCATGCAGGATAATCCTTATGGCTTTCAGCCCCGAGCGGAACAGCTGGCCAATTTTCATGCTCTGGCTTACCAGCATCTTAAGCTGCCGGCATCCCGCTTTTATGTGCCTGCCCAGGTATTTTTTTCCGCTCAGGATCAGTTTAAACATTGGGAAGAGCTGGGTTTTCAGGGGTTGGCAGATTTAGCTGCACGTCTGGATGAACACTATCAGGACAAAAGCAATACCCAATGGTTATCTGAAACGATCTCCAGCCTGCCTGTTGCCCCGTTTCTGGCACTGAGTCAATGCCTGGAAAACCACAGTATTTCAGAGACATTATGTCAGGCGATTTTTCAACGCGCTACAAATGAACTACACAATCATTCCACTTCCCGGTCTGCCGCCCCACTATGTGCGGCAGCCATCCGTGCCACAGCCTGGTGCACCCGTCCGGAACAGGCCGCTCATTTTATCCGCCAGGTACTGGAATCCCCCGTGCATAATGATATAGAAATACTGGCAGTTATATCCGGCCGGTGCTGGCTTCAGTTAAAACAGTATGAAACTTTAATGCCCTTTCTTGAATCTCTGACTCAAACCGAACATGGACAGCAGGCATTTAATGCCGTATTGTCTGATTTAATGTTTATACCGGGCATGCGAGAACCTATTTTACAGGCATTTCGTTCACCTGAACGCTCTAAACAGCTCAGTCAGGCCATCGGTGCTTTTTTCAGCAGCCTGCAACAAGTGAGACAATAATGCCTGAACACTCTAATACCCCCCCTGAACACTCAACTCCCCCCCCTGAGCGGACACATTCAGCACTGGCGGAAGATTATTCCAGACTGGATCCGAATACTATTATTGATGCGGTAGAAAGTCTGGGGTTTCTGTCTGATGCCAGAGTCCTGGCATTGAATAGTTATGAAAACCGGGTTTATCAGGTGGGCATAGAAGATTCTGTCCCCCTGATTGCCAAATTTTATCGCCCTGGTCGCTGGAGTGACCAACAAATTCTGGAAGAACATCAGTTTTCTACCAGCCTGGCTGAGCTGGAAATTCCTGTAGTTCCACCGCTGTATTTACCTGACCCACAGCCAGATAGCAGTTTGTTTTATTATTCAGGCTACCGCTTTTCCCTCTATCGCCGCCAGGGCGGTCGGGCCCCGGAACTCACTAATCTGGAACATCTGTACCGGCTGGGTAAATTTATGGGCCGGATACATGCGGTAGGGAAAAGCGGCCTGTTTCAGCATCGCCCAACGCTGTCCATTAATTCCTTTATTATCCGTCCATATCAATACATTCTGGACAATAATTTTCTGCCAGATCTTTTTATCCCCTCATATAAAGCCATTGTGGCCGATATTTTAAAACACGTAGAAAGTAAATATGAACAATGTGCCCCTCAGCTAATTCGCCTGCACGGAGACTGTCATCCTGGTAATATTTTATGGACCGATAATGGCCCTCACTTTGTGGATTTTGATGACAGCCGTAATGGCCCGGCCATTCAGGACTTATGGATGCTGCTTTCCGGTGAACCCCATGAGCAGGAAATACAATTACGTGAAATCCTGGAAGGCTATGAGGAATTCTGTGATTTCAACCCCGCAGAGCTAAACCTGATTGAAGCATTACGTAGTATGAGAATCATCCATTATGCCGGCTGGCTGGCCAGACGCTGGAATGACCCGGCCTTCCCAAAAGCTTTCCCCTGGTTCAACACCGAAACCTTCTGGGGCGAACACATATTACAGCTAAAAGAACAGTTAGCCGCCTTACAAAACCCAGCCTTGCAGATCTACCCCCAATAAATATTATAAGTTCCGACTTAAAGTTTATGATTTCCAGACCCCCAGATCCATTTTTTTAAAGGTCTTTCCGGCAATATTTACATAACCTTTATAACGACTGTCCCCATCACTACTAAACTCAAATTCATAAGTCCGGCAGAATTGCATATAGCCTTTGGGATGACGGCACAGGCGCAGTTTGACAACGTCCAGGGTATCATCCAGAAATTGCAACTCCAGGCGACGACAGGCGGATTTTGCCTCCCGATACGCCACTTCATAAGCACTGACTGAGTTCCACCAGTACCAGATAACTGCCACTATTAAAAAAAATATGATATAATCTGCCATTAATTCCTCGGAAATACAAAATTTTGCTTGCATCAGCATGAAACGCAAGCTATTCTTAAACATGATAAAACATTTTTTTAAAAAAAGGGAATCGTTATGGCGATAAAAAAACTTCTTGCTGTGTCAGCTATTGGTTTAACAATGGGTATCTTATCCACATCAGCCTTTGCTGAAGGTGATGGTTTTGTAGAAGACTATGTAACCAATGCATATGGTCAGGTCTGGAAAAACAGTTATGGTGAGTGCTGGCGTGATCGTTTCGCTGACACTGATGTAAAACTGGAAGAATGTGGCTATGAAAAAGCCATGGGGGTTTCTGAAGTTGTTGTTAAAAACAACGAAAAAGAAGTGGTTGTTACTGATAACCCACCAAAATGTCCAGATGTTATCGTACTGAAAAATCTGCATTTTGACTTTGACAGCACAACCGTAAAAGATATTGATAAAGAAAAACTAATTACAGCGCGAGACTTTATCCGTGCTCAAGTACCTGAAGGTTGTCACCGTTCAGAAACTGTCACAGTTACTGGTCACACTGACAGTACTGGTCCAGAAGAATACAACCAGCAGCTATCTTTACGTCGTGCACAAGCCGTTGTTGACTATTTAAAATCTATAGGTGTCACTGTAAACCTGGAAGCAATTGGTAGAGGTGAAAGTGATCCAGTTGCTGATAACTCAACTAAAGAAGGCCGTGCTCAAAACCGTCGTGTTGTTATCGATATGGATACCAGCAACTAAGACGAGTTAGCCGATACCAGATTCTGTAACACAGAATTTAGTCTGATAAAAAGCTGTAACAGCCCAGGTTGTTACAGCTTTTTTTATTCATTTTATTTTTTTGAGCTATTTTGTAAGCCTTATCTATACAGGCATTTTGTTAAACCTTGTATGTTAAAACCCTTGTATGTTAAAACCAATGTTCCCCATAATCCCTTCAACATTAACCGATCAGACATTAATTCAACAAACCAGACAATTAGCCAGTCAATGGGCATTTGAATATGCTGCAAGTAGCTCAGAGCCGTTTTACCTGCAACTAACCCCTGATCAGCTGCAATTAGTCACCGCCGATCAGTCCGCAGGACCGGTCTATATAGACTTTGCTTCAGGCGCTATTGATCATCGAAGGAAATTCGGTGGAGGGAAAGGACAAACTTTAGCCAAAGCTGTCGGTTTACATAAAACCTGTTCACCAGTTATTCTTGATGCCACCGCCGGTATGGGTAAAGATGCCTTTGTGTTTGCCAGTCTGGGTGCCAGAGTTATTTTAATGGAACGCGCCGCTGTTGCTGCGGCCCTATTGAGTGATGCACTGGAGCGAGGACAGAATAATCCTGAAATTGCAGATATTATAAAGCGTATGCGTCTTTTTTATGATGATGCAACCCGTTTAACTGAGAAGACAATTAAGCAATGGCCCGATAAACCGGATGTCATTTATCTGGACCCGATGTTCCCGCACCGTAAAAAAACGGCACAGGTAAAAAAGGAAATGCTTATATTTCAAAAAATCTTAGGTTCAGATCTGGACAGCGACCAGCTGTTGGCAGCCGCATTAAATATTGCGCCCAAAAGAGTCGTGGTAAAACGCCCCATAAAAGCCCCATACCTGAATCAGCAGCAACCCAGCTATACCCTGAAAATGAAAAAACACCGCTTTGATATTTATATCACGTCTTAAAACGAATAACTAACGACTAATAATTATCAAGCCCCGTAGCGCTCACGATATTCCAGCACCTTAGTATAATACGCCGCAAATTGCTTATCATCCTGCAGATACGCAATTAAATGTTCCAGTTTAATAATACTGGCTACCGGCAGCTTATAGCTATTTTCTATTTCGCTAATGGCTGAAACATCCCCTTTGCCCAGTTCCTGACGATCCAGAGCAATGACCACTCCTGCAGCTATGGCATTGGCCTGAGCTATTAAGTTTAAAGATTCTCTAACTGAAGTACCGGCCGAAATAACGTCATCAATAATCATCACCTTAGCTCGCAGGGGTGAACCGACAATAGTACCGCCTTCACCATGATCTTTAGCTTCCTTGCGATTAAAACTGTAAGGCAAATCCCGATTATGATGATCCGCCAGAGCAATCGAACAGCTTGAAGCCAGTGGAATCCCCTTATAAGCCGGCCCGAATAACATATCAAACTCAATACCGCTGTGCATTAATGCACTGGCATAAAATCGACCCAGTTTTGCCAGAGAACCACCGGTATTAAACAGACCGCTATTAAAAAAATAAGGGCTAATACGGCCGGATTTAAGGGTAAACTCACCAAAACGTAAAACACCGGTTTCCAGTGCAAATTGAATAAATTCTTTTTGATAGGCGTGCATTGTAAACTCAAATATTGTGACTAAGGGGAGCCTGAATTATACCCTAAAGTGAGTTATAATAGCGGCTATTTTGTAACCACCCAAAAAATTTAAATCCGTACAGGGATTGGGTAGGCCGATATTTTTAATAACGAGACACTATGAAAATCATCTCTGCCAATTTAAACGGGATCCGTGCTGCAGCCAAAAAAGGTTTTTTTGACTGGATGCAGAAGGAATCTCCTGATGTAGTCTGTATTCAGGAAACCAAAGCTCAAATAGATCAATTATCCGATCCGGTATTTGCACCTGAAGGCTATTACCGTTACTTTTTTGATGCGCAGAAAAAGGGCTATAGCGGGACAGCTATTTACTCTAAAAAAGAGCCCGATAATATTCGCACAGGTCTTGGCTGGGATGTAGCTGACACTGAGGGTCGTTATATTCAGGCTGACTTTGGTCATTTAAGTGTGGCCTCACTTTATCTGCCCTCCGGTTCCTCTAAAGATGAACGACAACAACTAAAGATGGAGTTTCTGGACAAACTGGAACCCATGCTCAAGGAAATGGCCCGCAGTGACCGTGAATATATTATCTGCGGTGACTGGAATATCGTACATAAAAAAATCGATATTAAAAATTTTAACGGTAATAAAAAGCGTTCCGGTTGTTTACCGGAAGAACGAGCCTGGATGGACCGGTTATTTGGTGATGATATCGGTATGACTGATGCTTTCCGGGTACTAAATCAGGAGGCTGAGCAATACACCTGGTGGTCTAACCGGGGACAGGCATGGGCTAATAACACTGGATGGCGTATTGACTATCAGGTGATTTCTCCGAAGCTGGCGGATAAACTGGAAAGTACCTCCATTTATAAAGATGAACGGTTTTCAGATCATGCCCCGCTTATTATGAATTATAACTATGATATATAAACATGAGTTATAAACATGAGTTATAAACCGCCCCGTATCACAGAAGAGATCTTTTTATGCCTGTAGAAATTTCCTATTTTGCTGCTTTTATTGCCGGCTTACTCGGTGGTGTACATTGTCTGGGTATGTGCGGCGGTATCGTAGGAGCTTTAACCTTTGGTATTAATCCCTCTATCAGCACCAAAGGGGATAAAACACCTGAGCCACAGCCAGCCAAAAATATTTATCCTTACCTGCTGGCCTATAATGGCGGTCGCCTGCTCAGTTACACCTTTGCCGGGATTCTGGTGGGTGGTATCAGTATGATGGCGGCCAATTTACCCATACTCAATAATATTCAGTTTGGTCTGCAGATTTTTGCGGCCTTATTTATGATTGCTCTGGGCTTGTATATTGGTGGCTGGTGGGCCGGACTGCGCAATATTGAACGCGCAGGCGGCATGATCTGGAAACGCATAGAACCGCTCAGTCGACGCTTTATCCCGGTAAAATCACCTTTTCAGGCTTTAATACTGGGCTTCTTGTGGGGCTGGCTGCCCTGTGGACTGGTTTATACCATTTTGTTCTGGTCTATTTCCACAGGCAATGCCCTTGAAGGCGGTCTGTTAATGCTCAGCTTTGGCCTGGGCACCCTGCCCATGTTACTGGCCATGGGCGTCTTTGCTGCCAGCCTGACCAATTTTATCCGCAAACCCTGGGTTCGTTCTCTGGCCGGTGGAATAATCATTGCCTTCGGCCTGTTTTCTCTGGTTAATATCAGCCTGAGAATGCAGGCTTAAAACTTTTTACTGAATTTAATATTGTATTTTTCCTGGCCATGTTCCGGCTTTATATCAATATTAAAATTAACCACTTCATGGCTCTGTACCCCGACCTGAGCAATGTAATAAACGGCCTTGCCTTCCTTAATTTCCTTAAAGTCCAGCTTACGAACCTGCCCCATCAGGTTTTTTAACTCACCGGTGACTCTGGATTTAACACCTATTGGGACTCCAGTGCCTTTTTTCATGACTGAGATATTAACCAGGGCGTAATTTTTGCTGCGTTTAAGACCATATTGTTTGGTCATTTCAGGCGGCAGTGAATCGGTGGGAAAAGCATTAAAATACACAATATGCTCATCATACTCTTTAGCATTTTCAGCCAGTGCATTATTAACCATCAACAGGAACAGGGAAAAGATTAAGACAGGAACTATAATTAAGTGCTTCATATTGTCACCTTTTAAATTTTTAAATAACCTAACTTTAGAGTAGGTTGTTTTTTGGAAGGTTACAATGAGTAGTTTCCAGAAGGAATAAAGGGTAACTATGCATTTTGATCGTTCCGCTTCACTCAGAATGAGAGAAGCGGGTCAGCTTATACTTTAATTAGTGTGCATCAATAAACGGATGCACACCAATTATGTCCATCCGGAAATTGCCTTCCTGGCAATTTACCGGAACGTAAAAGAAAAAGTGTGATTTTTCTTTTACTCCATTTTCAACGACTTACCGTCGTCAAAAATGAGCGGCACGTCCCTGTGCCGCTAGTGTGCATCAATAAACGGATGCACACTAATTAAACCTTTTTAGCACGTCCGGCTCGTTTACGTTCGTTTTCAGTCAGTAAACGTTTACGAATACGAATGCTTTCAGGCGTTACTTCTACCAGCTCATCTTCATCAATAAATTCCAGAGCCTGCTCCAGAGTCATGGTAATAGGCGTTGTCAGAGTAACCGCTTCATCCGTACCTGATGCACGTACATTGGTCAGCTGTTTGGCTTTTAAGGGATTAACCACCAGATCGTTACTACGGGAATGAATACCAATAATCATGCCTTCATAAACATCCACACCATGTCCAATAAACAGTCTACCGCGATCCTGTAAATTAAACAGTCCGAAACCAACAGATGTTCCCTGAGCATTACTGATCAGCACCCCATTATTACGTTTGGCAAATTCTCCAGGGATCATGGGGCCATAATGATCAAAGTTATGATAAAACAGGCCGCTGCCGGATGTGGCAGTCATAAACTCCGTCTGAAAACCAATCAGTCCGCGTGAAGGAACAACATACTCCAGTCTAACCCGGCCTTTACCATCAGGCACCATATTTTTAAGTTCACCTTTACGTTCACCTATTTTTTCCATAATGCTACCCTGATGTTGATCTTCAACATCCAGCATCACATCTTCAAAAGGTTCGGACATCACACCGTCAATTTCTCTGGTAATAACTTCCGGGCGGGAAACTCCCAGTTCAAAGCCTTCACGGCGCATATTTTCAATTAATATCCCCAGGTGTAATTCACCACGACCGGAAACCCGGAATTTATCCGGATCGTCTGTCTGCTCCACTCGCAAGGCCACATTGTGCAGTAATTCTTTTTCCAGACGTTCCTTAATCTGACGGGAAGTAACAAACTTGCCTTCACGACCGGCAAAAGGTGAATTATTAACCTGAAAAGTCATGGTGACTGTTGGTTCATCTACAGTCAGTGCAGGCAGAGCTTCAACGGCACTGGGATCACACAGAGTATCGGATATATTAAGCCCCTCAATACCACAAAAAGCAATAATATCACCGGCCTGAGCTTCCGCTACTTCAAGGCGTTCCAGTCCCTTAAAACCAAAGACTTTCAGCAGACGTCCTTTGCGCTCTTTACCTTCACGATCAACAATAACAACCTGTGAATTGGTTTTAACTGTGCCTTTTTTAATCCGGCCAATACCAATGACACCCAGATAGCTATTATAGTCCAGACTGATCACCTGCATCTGAAACGGGGCATCCATATCAACATCCGGTGGTGACACTTTTTCTACAATAGTTTCAAACAAAGGAGTCATATCACCTTCACGAACATCATCTTCCAGAGAGGCATAACCATTAATAGCCGAGGCATAGACGACTGGAAAATCCAGTTGTTCATCAGTGCCGCCCAGACGATCAAACAAATCAAAAGTCTGATCGATAACCCAGTCCGGACGACCGCCGTCACGGTCAATCTTGTTAACTACGACAATAGGGTTCAGGCCCAGTTCAAAGGCTTTTTGAGTAACAAAACGGGTTTGAGGCATGGGGCCTTCAACCGCATCTACCAGTAGGCAGACACAGTCCACCATGGATAGAACCCGTTCGACTTCACCACCAAAGTCAGCGTGTCCCGGGGTGTCCACAATATTAATATGATAACCATTCCATTCAATGGCAGTATTTTTGGACAAAATCGTGATACCACGTTCTTTTTCCAGATCATTGGAGTCCATCATACGCTCGGACACTTCCTGGTGCTCACTAAAGGTGCCGGATTGTTTGAGCAGTTCATCGACTAGGGTTGTTTTACCATGATCAACGTGTGCAATAATGGCAATGTTTCTGATTTTACTAATATCTTTCACTGTGAAAGTCCAAAAATTAAGCTAATATTAAAAGGGAATGATTTAACGAACTGCGCATTATAACGGATTAAGCCCAATAAATCAGATATTTATTTCCTGAAACAACAATTGTTCGCAGAAAGTTAAAGATTTTTATCATTTAACCGATACTGTAATTAATCCCACAAAACCAGAAACCCATAATCAGGACTGAACGATGACTATGACAGCGATGCAGACAGATAATTTGCAGCCTTCTGCCAGCCTTTCTCCGACTCAATACAGTAATGGCCTGAGAGCCTTTACCTTCTGGGTTTCTAATACGCTTTACGCCATTGATATCGCTAAAGTACTGACTATCAGTCAGGAGATGGACAATATTCAGTCCTTACCATCCCAGGCTAAAGGTCTGGTAGGTATGGTCGAATTTCAGGGCAATGCGGTACCGGTACTGGATTTTGCCAATTTACTCAGTTTTAATTCGGGTGTGGAAAAAAATGCAGAATTAATTCAGTTACTCAATGAGCGGGAAAAAGATCACGTTGAATGGGTTTCTGCCCTTGAAGACAGCCTGATAAATGATGTGCCTTTTGTAAAAGCCAAAGATCCGCATAAATGTGCCTTTGGCCAGTGGTATGACCATTTTAAATCCCGTGATGAAACCCTGATGGAAGTTCTTGCAGAGTTTGATAAGCCCCACCAACAGATCCACGCCATGGCCGATAAATTACTGGATATGAAAAAAAACGGGGAGCTGGAGCATGCCATTCGCTTATTGCGCTATGAACGCAATGTCACTTTAAAACGCCTGATGAAACGCTTTGAACAGGCTCGCACCCATTTAAAAGAATCCTCCCGACAGGTATTATTATATGTCACTGAAGACGGCAGCTCACCCATAGTGGCCTTACGTATAGATGATATTAATGATGTGGTGGATTTCAAACCGGAACAGTTCAAGCCCATGGATAGAATTAATGCCATTTTAAGTGGTGAGGCAGCAAAACTGGTGATTGCCTATTTAAAACAAACCGAGCAGGCAGACTGCCTGCTGGTTGAAGCCGGTAATTTAATTAAACTGGCGCAAGGAGCGTAAGTTATTAGTCGGTAGTTAGTCGGTAGGCTTTTCCTTTTCTCCATTTAAAAGAGGGATTAACGGGCTGAGTCTTCTGAAATTACCTGTACCTCGAAAATTACGCCGTCTACCCCGGTAATACTGATCTGAGTGCCAACTGGGGCATCTTTACCTCTGACCTTCCAGGTCGAATCATCGACCTTGATTTTGCCCATACCATTGATAATAGGTTCCACCAGATAGAACGTCCGGCCAATATATTGCTCTGCCCTGCGGTTCAGTTTCATATTATCTGATGATGCCGGAGCAAAAAAAGTCTGTGTCCAACGCCATGCGACAATACTACTGATAGAAAACACCGCAAAAAGTGACAATTGCATCTGCCAGCTTAAATCTGGATAAACCAGCATCACAATGCCCACAATACCGGCCGCAATACCCAGCCACATAAGAAAGACACCGGGACTTAACATTTCCAGAATAATAAGCACCACTGCCAGTGTCAGCCAGTGCCAGAATTCCAGCTGCATAATAAAAGATTCCATATTTATTCCGTTCAGAGACCAGGACTGCTAGTCGTTATTTTTGTTGTACACTTCTTTAGCCAGTTCACCAATACCGCCAATAGCACTGATAACCCCGGAAGCTTCCAGCGGCATAAAGACCAGTTTCTGATTGTCTGCCATACCAATTTCCTTTAAGGCTTCGACATATTTTGTGGCCACAAAATAATTAATGGCATTGATATCGCCTTTTTCAATAGCCTGGGAAACCATCAAGGTGGCTTTGGCTTCGGCTTCAGCCAGACGTTCTCTAGCCTCCGCTTCACGAAAAGCGGCTTCTTTATCACCTTCCGCTTTTAATATAGCTCCCTGTTTCTCACCTTCTGCACGCAGGATTTCTGCCTGACGCTCGCCTTCTGCTTCCAGAATACTGGCACGTTTTTCCCGTTCCGCTTTCATTTGCCTTGCCATAGCATCCACCAGATCCATTGGCGGCGCAATATCCTTAATTTCAATACGGGTCACTTTAACGCCCCAGGGTGTGGTCGCATCATCGACCACATTCAATAGTTGTGAATTGATCTCATCCCGTTTGGATAACAATTCATCCAGATCCATAGAACCCATCACAGTACGGATATTGGTCATGGTCAGGTTTAAAATGGCGTGTTCAAGATTATTGACTTCATAGGAGGCTTTAGCACTGTCCATAGCCTGGAAAAAAACCACCCCGTCTACTTTTACCATGGCATTATCCTTGGTAATAATTTCCTGAGAAGGGACATCCATTACCCGCTCCATCATATTGACGCGCTTACCAATGGCATCTATAACAGGAACAATAAAATTAAGGCCGGGTCTGAGAGAACGGGTATAGCGGCCAAACCGCTCTACTGTATATTCCATCCCCTGATCCACTTTTTTAACCCCTAAAAAGATCAGTATTACAGTGAACACCAGTAAGCCCACTACAAATACATCTAAACCTGCCATATATTTCTCCTGATTGCTGTTTTACGGTCCATAGCCTGAGACTCTTACGGAGTTCAATTTACGCTGAACAGTTACAAATTTTATTACTTATAAGTTGCCTTAAGAGTAATAGACAAGCCGGCCGGCATCAAGTTAAAAACCAGCTGATTTTAAAAACCTTTCATTAATCTGTTATGATATTGCTCTTTTATGACTTACTCCAGGACAAAAACTAAAGAC
>JALSUJ010000057.1 GCA_027071355.1 Gammaproteobacteria bacterium
AGAGATATTAAAAATAATCTTTCTGAATTTCAAAAAATACAAGAGTATAATGAGGCTGAGTGGAGAGATATGGGGGCACGTTATTTCTCAGATCTGAGTCTAAGTTCTATTATTACTGTTCAGACAAAACCAACTTTCACAACTTTCTCAAAATTAATCTGCTGGGCTAATGATTTAAATTATATAGGTGATAACGAAATAAAGTTAGATAAAGCACTACTTGATAAAACAGAGATAAAATTAGAAAAATTAGTCAATTCTTATAAGCCTAAGGAATATAACAAAACAACTGTTTTACCGGAAAATATATCGCTTATACCTAAACCATTCCTGTTGCTGGCCGGCCTTTCAGGCACAGGAAAAACCCGCTTCGTCCGGGAGCAGGCGCAGTCTCCTGAAACATACTGCCCGGTAGCTGTCCGTCCTGACTGGCATGAGCCTTCTGATCTTCTTGGTTATGTATCAAGATTATCCGGTAAGCCGGAATATGTAAGCACTAAAGTGCTGGATTTTATTATCAGTGCGTGGCGGGTTGTGGCACCGGATGCGGGCGCTCAGGGTGCAGGTGAACTTGATCTTAGTGTTGTCCCCTACTGGTTGTGCCTTGATGAAATGAACCTTGCGCCGGTTGAGCAGTATTTTGCCGATTATCTTTCACTGCTCGAAAGCCGTAAATTCAGAGATGACGGTGTATATGAGTGTGACCCTTTACTGGATAGCAGCTTTTTGAAAAGGCTGCAGGCCGATGGTGATCCGCAGAAAGATTTAGGTCTGCAGAATGATGATGATTTATGGGCTTATTTTCTTGAGTATGGTATTGCTATTCCGCCTAATTTAATTGTAGCGGGAACGGTAAATATGGATGAAACCACTCATGGGTTTTCCCGTAAGGTTATTGACCGTGCTTTTACATTCGATTTCGGTGAGTTTTTTCCGAATGATTATGCTCAATTTTTCGAGCCGGATATTAAGCCGGTAATATTTACATACCCGCAAAAAACACAGGCTGTAAAAAGTGATTTAGCCGGTACGGTTGATTCTGATGGCAGTAAAACGATACAGTTTTTGGAGTTGGTTAATTTATTATTAAAATCAACTCCTTTTGAGCTGGCCTACCGTGCGCTTAATGAATTGCTGTTACAGGTGACTTGTTTTAATCCACAGACAGATGCTGAGCTGCAGGCGGTGTGGGATGATTTTTTAATGTCTAAAGTGCTGCCTCGTATTGACGGTGATGAAGATAAGCTGACAATTAAAAAAGATAATGAAGCGGGGAATCTGCTGACCGAGCTGGCTGTTATGCTGGAAAATGAGCTTAGTGAAATATGGGATGAAGGTAGAAAAGATTTTTTCCGTGTACGTGCTGATGGTACTGATATTACCGGTATCGGCTGCAGAACAAAAGCTAAACTGGCGTGGATGAGCGGCCGGCTTGAGATGAATACCTTTACCAGTTTCTGGCCATAGCGGCTCTGGGGATATATGCCGGAACTGGTTGCTATAAATACCCCGCATTTTGAGTGCGTGATATGGGTTAAAGAGCTGGAAAGCAGTCAACGTCAGCTTTGTCATACGATGGCGCTGAGGAATAAACCGGTTCCTGAATCAGTCATTAAATTTCATCCTCCGCTTCATTTGTTTAATTCATTAAATAAATCCGCTGTTTATCATTGTGAAGAACCTTTGTTTTTTGAAAATAAACAGTACGATATTGAGTTTATTTTTCATGATGATTTAAAAAACGCTTTTTCAGAGTGTCCCCCGAAAGTCATCCACCGTCTTAAATCAGTTGAGGACGCATTTCACTATAGTGAAAGAAGCCACTCTTTACGGGCAACTGTCAATACCGGTAATGATATCGGCTGGTTTAATATTGAGTTGCATTATCCTGTTGATAATAACAATCACATACAGACGGTTTCATTTGAAGTGCTGCCGACTAAAATAGATATGATATCTGACCTTAAGCAGATAAACAGCCTTATTGACGAGCACTATCCATTATGGCGTTTTAAACTGGCTGAAAAAACACAGCAGGGTGCTATCGCAGTAAAGCAGCCCTATGCGCCATTTTTGCTGTTATGGCTGGCTCAATTTGAACGTTTACATATTGAGCTTGAAAGGGGGCTTAAGCATATTGTAAATGCCCCCCACAGCCGCCTGGTAAAAATTGTAAGGCCTTTAAAAGCCGAAAAATTAAAAGGTAGATTAAACCCGAAGCTTGAAATAGCTGTGAGGCAGGCGCAGCACAATGGCTTTAGTAATAAACGCTTTGAAGTTGAAAAAAAGCAGCTGAGTATCAATACACCTGAAAACCGCTTTATTAAAGCGGTTATTAAAACTGCAGTCAGAAAACTGTCAGATATAAAACGTACTGCAGTAGAAAGAGAGGCGACACAGGAGAGTCAGCGATTATCAGATAGCTTTTTCCAGCAGCTGGATAGCTGGCAGGCATCGTTAAAAAAATACCATGGTCATACGATGTTTCAGGAGGTCGGGGAATATTCAGGTTTAAGCAGGGAATCTCTGGTGCTTCAACAGAAGCCGGGTTATGCAAAAGTATACAGAATATGGCATCAGTTAAAATGGTATCTTGAGTTTCTGGGAAATGATTCCGCTTTATCCGTAAGAAATGTTGCAGAGCTGTATGAGGTCTGGTGCTTTCTGGAAATAAAGAATATCCTGATTGATCTCGGTTTTAATGAAAAGCCGTATAAAAAGGCATTACTGAATAATCACCACGGGCTTGAGGTTTCAATGAAAGACGGGCTTGCCGGCGCATTTGAATTTGAGCGTGATGACGGTATTAAGTTAAAACTGGCACATGAGAAAGAATTTAAAAAAAATTCAGCATTGATCAGAACCTGGACTACTGCGCAGAAGCCGGATATTCTGTTGGAGGCAACTATACCGGAGGCTGATGAGGATATTCGGTTTATCTGGATATTTGATGCGAAATACCGTATTGCTAAAGATATTGAGCCGGATTATGTGCCTGATGACGCGATTAACCAGTTACACCGTTACCGTGATGCCTTAATTCAGTTGAGGAAGGTGTCCTCCCGACTTTCTGAAAAGTCCCGTCCGGTTTTTGGTGCATATGCACTTTATCCCGGTTTCTATGATCAGAAAAACCTTGTTAATCCGTATAATCAGCAGAATAAAGAAGTGGGTATTGGTGCTTTCAGTTTTCTGCCGTCATCAGATGGTTCGGGTCATATATGGTTAAAGTCATTTTTAGAGCAAACGCTTGGCCCTGCAAAGCAGGTTTACACAAAGCCGGAAACTGACCGGTATTTTATAGAGGAGTCCTCAAGAATTCCTCATTATGGAATGCAGCAGGTCCGGTATGCGGATTTGACCCTTGTTGTTACAGGTGCGCCGGCTGGTGGAAGAGATAAGGGGTATATGCAGAAATTTGCTGATGGTACCGCAGGCTACTACCACATGCAGTTACATGCTTCAGAACGCGAAAATATACAAATGCATGTGATTCATGAGATCAGATATTGTGCAATAACTTCATACGATAAAATTTCTGGTGAGCGGGTGTGTAAATATATATGGCCGGTTCGTTCGGTTCAGCTACTACCCCGCTACAAACTTACCCTGGAGCAGGCGGGTAAAAAATCCTCGTCAGCAGATAAATACTGGCTGTTTGAGCTTGGCAGGGCATTTGAGTTACCTGTGCCGGTAACCGGTTTTCCATCCCGTGGCCACCATATGAAATTGATATCAGGCTCGGAGCTGGATAACATATCCGGGTATTCAGAGCTTTCCGGTTTATATAGAGCTGTAACAACAACATTTAAAAAGAGGCCGGACAAATAACAGAAATAACAGGGGACAGAAATAGAAATAACAGGGGACAGACCACGGTTTTTTTGTGGGTTTACCGGACGGTTACAAACAAGCGGGCTTCTTTAAGTCTTATCCGGCTGATAATCGGGCCACAGATGATGCATCAGCACGGCAAAAAAAATAACAGGGGACAGACCACGGTTTTAATAACAGGGGACAGACCACGGTTTTTCGTGATATCGTCCACTCAGTAATTCATACTCAATCAAGGAAGATTGAACGGTCACGGGGTCAGGTCTTGCTTTTTGCTCATTGAGAAGATGGCAATTAGTAATGCCTCTTAAATAACAGGGGACAGACCACGGTTCAAAATAAAATAACAGAAAATAACAGGGGACAGACCACGGTTTTTCGTGATATCGTCCACCCAGTAATTCATACTCAATCAAGGAAGATTGCATTATGCCAAGACGGCCTCGCATCGTACTACCCGGTACTCCATTACATATAA
>JALSUJ010000058.1 GCA_027071355.1 Gammaproteobacteria bacterium
ACCTACAGAAAGTATCAGCTTTTCTTTCTTAGTAATACCTATAGATTTTCTTAAATCCATTACATCTTCCAGCGGCATTGGTCTAAAACGCTCTATGTTTACGCCGGGGGAGATCTTGATGATTTTTTTGGTATCAATACCAATTTTTTCTAATTCACCTTTAGTAAATTCACTATTGGCTATAATTTTATCCGCCTGCTGATAAGTAAATTTCATAACCTTAAATTTTGCCGATTGCCTCCAGGTGGTAATCTCTTCACCATGTGCATAAATAACCAGTGGTTTTCTAATAATTCTGGCTACAAACAAACCCACTAACCCTTCCGGCAGTACCCGCCCAGTGTGTACGGCATCAATTTTATTAGTTAAAGCCACTTTTAATGATTTAAAAAAAAGTTTCAGGTACATTGCCAGTGATTCCGGCCTTAGCCACCAGTGCCTTTTTAAGGAGACCCGATGTAACGTATTTTTATGGGTTTTATCATATTCCTTACCCCCTTCAACTTCCTTGGTAATAATATGAATTTCCTTACCACCTATACGCTGATAAACCTCATCAAACCAGACCGCTGTACCGCCTTTTGTGGGTAGAAACAGCTCTGTAATTACCAGATAACGATGCTGCTTATTTTTTACATTGTCCTGTTTAGACATTTTTAACCTTTAACCACTGACAAGACATATTTAATACTTTTAATGTCAGGTACTTCATAAACCATTGGCAGTACCACTTTTAATGCCTGTATTCTATTATTATTTTTTAATAATACATAGGCCAGATCCAGGCGTGCATGACGGATTGATTTCATCAAACCTTGCATGAGTGCATTATTAGTCTCTTTAATAAATTCTTTTAAGCTTTGTAATGCAGCCAATGTCTGTTGTTGTGCTCTTAATGGATTACTGCGCGTAGCACTTTGTGAGTGTATAAAATAAGCTGCCATTGATAGTGTTTTTACACCAATATAATGACTGATTGCACTGAGCCTTATTAAAAAATTAACATCTTCACACACCGCCACTCCTTGAGGATAGCATGAGTGCATTATTAGTCTCTTTAATAAATTCTTTTAAGCTTTGTAATGCAGCCAATGTCTGTTGTTGTGCTCTTAATGGATTACTGCGCGTAGCAC
>JALSUJ010000059.1 GCA_027071355.1 Gammaproteobacteria bacterium
TTTATTATGGCTCTATTGTGGGCTGTTTTTTTAAATATTTCTATTATGTTTTTTGATGGACGTTCATCAGTCAGTATGTTTTTTCTGTTAATGCCCATTGCCGGTATTACTATTAATGTGATTTTAGGGGTATTAAACTTATTACCTATACCGCCTCTGGATGGTAGTCGAATTATAGCTGGTTTATTATCACCACAGGCCTCTATGAAATACAGCAAGATTGAACCTTATGGCTTCTTTATCATTATTGCATTAATGCTGACGGGGCTCCTTTCCTATATTATTTTCCCGGTTATTGCCGTATTTTTAAAAGTTTTATCGATGATTTCCGGACTGGATATGGATGTCTTCTATCGTCTATTAAGTGCTATTCAATAGTTTTCTAATCTACACAGGAGTTTATTTTGGTCGTACCGATTCACCAGCAACGGGTTTTATCCGGCATGAGACCTACCGGACAGCTGCATTTAGGACATTATCACGGGGTATTAAAAAACTGGATTAAGTTGCAGCATGAATACGATTGTCTGTTTTTTGCCGCAGACTGGCATGCACTGACCACTCATTATGCGGACACTGAAAATATTGAAGAAAATACCTGGGAAATGGTTATTGACTGGCTGGCGGCAGGTGTTAATCCCGGTTCGGCAAAAATATTTATTCAGTCTCAGGTGCCGGAACACGCAGAACTGCATCTGTTATTATCCATGATCACCCCCCTGGGCTGGCTGGAGCGTGTACCTTCCTTTAAGGATCAGCAGCTTAAACTGAAAGAAAAAGATCTGGCTACCTATGGCTTTCTGGGTTATCCCTTACTGCAAAGTGCCGATATTCTTATTTATCGTGCCGGTTTAGTGCCAGTGGGAGAGGATCAGGTGGCACATGTGGAATTGACCCGTGAAGTAGCTCGTCGTTTTAACCATCTCTATGGAAAAGAACCGGGTTTTGAGGTAAAGGCCGAAGCTTCGGTTAAGAAAATGGGTAAGAAACAGGCTAAACTTTATAATCAGTTACGCAACCGTTTTCAGGAACAGGGTGACCATGAAGCACTGCAGACTGCACAGGCTCTACTGGAAGGGCAGCAGAATCTCACTATGGGCGATCGGGAACGACTATTCGGTTATTTGGAAGG
>JALSUJ010000060.1 GCA_027071355.1 Gammaproteobacteria bacterium
AGTGTAAAAAATGCGTAAATTTCTTTTAAGTCTTATCTTCGGCACTGCATGAAGTGCTTGCAGCAGCTCATCCGACACAAACACGGCTGACACATCGTCAGGTAGCAACACAACACAGGCCGCATTATCATGGAGTCCTGGCATTTATTCTGGCAATATGTCACCAACTAACCAGCCTATTGAGCCATCCGTTTTTATGATTACCGCTGATAATCGTGTTTTTTTTGCTGAAACTGATTTTGAAACGGTTGGCCTTGGTACTGTATCTGGTGACGTTATAACTTTTGATACTGGCGCCACTGTTACTTTAACCGGAACTTTATCTGGTAATTTTGATTTATATGGATTAACTGGCAGCTTTTCGCTTTCGGATACCGGTCTATATTCCAGATCACCATCACTTACCGATCTTTCTGGTGTTTGGGTTGATGATGTTTTTACCAGTGGAACCGGCATCATCACCATCAGCATTGATTCATCCGGCAATGTCACTTTTACATCTGTTTCCGGCTGTACCGGTTCTGGTTCCGTTTCTCTGATTGATTCAGGTAAAAATGCGTTTAGTTTGAATATGACGTATGACGCGACCTGTGGCGCAGGCGCTGGTAATTATACGGGCCTTGGCTTTCTTGATGATACTAACTTTCAAAACGACACTTTTAATGTTGTGTTAGAGAATAGCACCGCTGATTCTTATATTTTTTCTGCCGCCATTAAACAGTAAATTAATGATGGTTTTCTAAATGTGAATCAAGGCGGCTGTGCGCTCGTACTGCCGCCTTTTTTGCATCTGCAATGCCTTTTTCATGCTGCATATGTTTATCGTCCTGATTTTTAAAAAATAGCCGTAAAACTGCCCAGACTGTTATCCCAGAACCCGCACCACTGGCAGCTAATTGATTTAATATATCGTGCATCATTTTTTATTTTTAAATTTCTCATCTAACTTTTTAGCCACCCACCAAGACACGCCACCGGCCACTACAGCAAGTGCAATTTCTTTTCCAAGCTCTGTAGCATTGACTGATTTAATGCCTTTTAAAATGCCTTTAATCATCAATTTACCCAATCATAAACGGCAGAACCGATTTTTTGTCCCAGTCCGCCAAGACTCTCATTAATAAAATTATCA
>JALSUJ010000061.1 GCA_027071355.1 Gammaproteobacteria bacterium
CCCCATGTAAATCCACCAGAGAACTTCCTTAGGAAGAATTTCTTGTATGGTTCATAAATCAAAGGTGGCCCAAATTCATTCTTTTTCAATTCCATTTCTTGATTTTTAATAAATTATAAAATATTTCTATTGATGCTTTGACTACCGCTTAATGTATTTTTTTGTGACCGGTTTAACAATAATAGTGGAGCTGACCTTTCTGTTGCGAAGTCGCCCCTAACAGCGAGACTTTATTCTATTTAGCCTAAATCCCGCACTCGTTGTAACGCGGCCTGATTTATCTGACGGGCATGATCTTCATCATTCGATTCGCTATAACAACGAAATTCCGGGGCATTACCGGAAGGTCTGAAATGGATAATATCCTCATTTTCAAAGCTGATCCTCAACCCGTCAATGGTATTAATATCTTTGACCGGCCCCAACATCTTACACAGCTGCGGAAAATCTGCTTCAATAGCCTGTTTATTTTCCGTCATACTGCCTGAAGTGTATTTTGCCAGTAATTGCTGACTACTTTGAGAGGCAAAATCTTTTAAGCGATCACTATAGGTAAAACGCTGTGGCAATTGAGCCTTCAACTCAGACAGTGTACAGTTATTTTCAACCGTACTATGCAAAAGTGTCAGCAGCACAATCAGTGCATCTCTGGTAGGTAGCGCAGTCAACAGAGAGTCATTGTGCCGTACCGGAGTAGCCAGTAGAAAACCGCCATTGGCTTCATATCCGGCAACCGCCGCATAATGATCTTCAATATAATGATCCATAGCCTCAATAACATAGGGTGAACCAATCCGGGTACGTTTTACCTGTGCAAATAAACTGGATTTTTCTACACAGGTATTGGAACTCACTGGTGTAACCAGATGATCAATATGTAAATACTGAGCACATAAAATACCCACAATATCACCGCGCAGCCAGTGTCCATACTCATCCGCAATCAAAGGCCGATCAGCATCACCATCTGTAGAGACAATGGCATCCAGCTGATACTCTTTCGACCAGCTCTGCCCCAGGGCAATATCTTCTGCCCTGACAGCTTCCGTATCTACCGGAATAAACTGCCTGGAAAACCCGAGGCAGATAACTTCGGCACCCAGCTTTGCCAGTATCTTCGGGATCATCTCCCGAGCCACCCCACTATGCTGATAAACGCCAATTCTTTTCCCTGCCAGGGCATTTTCAGGAAACAGTGTCTGATAGCGCTGCAAATAGTCTTCAGTCGCACTGCTATTCACAGCACCCAGGGCATCCATATCCTCTGAAAAAGCCCCCTGCTCGTTAAATAAATGATCGTTCCATTGCACCGCCTGTTCTTTTATCAGTAACTCATCAACTTTAAGAATTTCACCTTTAAGCTTATAAAATTTAATGCCATTACGATCATCCGGGATATGGCTGCCGGTTACCATAAGCACCGGACATTGATGCTTCAGGCCATATAGCGCTACAGCCGGAGTGGGTATAAAAGCGCAGTTAATCACCTTCAAACCACTGTCCTGTATTGCTCGAGCACAGGCATTCATTATTCGCGGTGTACTGGCTCGTAAATCACCAGCAATAGCAATAGGGGTATCTGCAGCCAGCTGCTGAGTCTGTTTCAGGTACTGAATAAAGCCCAGGGTATAGGCATAACAAACCCGATCACTCATATCCTTTACCAGGCCCCGGGCACCACTGGTACCAAAGCCGACCCCACAGTGCTGCATTAAATCATTGATACTTGTTTTCATGGTTTATTTCCGAGTATCTCCCAGACAGGATTCCGTACGGCCATAATTATCTTCAAAGCGAACAATATCATCCTCTCCAAGATAACTGCCAGTTTGAATTTCTATAATTTCCAGTGGGATCACACCAGGATTTTCCAGACGATGCTGAGTCCCCAGGGGGATATAATTAGACTGATCTTCAGTCATAACAAATTCTTTATCACCACAGCGTATTTTAGCCGTGCCTTTTACCACTACCCAGTGTTCGGCCCGATGATGATGCATTTGTAAAGAAAGCCTGGCACCCGGATTAACAATAATACGCTTCACCTTAAAACGGTCTGTTTCTTCCAGCGTCTCATAACTACCCCAGGGACGATAAACCCGCTGATGCAGCAGAGCTTCTTCTCTCTGACCCGCCTTAAGCTGAGTAACAATATCTTTAACATCCTGAGAACGGGACTTATCTGCAACCAGTACGGCATCGGCGGTTTCCACCACCACACAATTGTCTATGCCTACCAGGGCAATCATACGTTCTTCAGCATGGACATAACTATTGGTCACATCCACCTTAAGCACATCACCCTGCAGGACGTTGCCGTCTTCATCGCGGCTATTAATTTCCCATAAAGCCGACCAGGCACCGATATCATTCCAGTTAGCATCCAGGGGTAGCACTACTGCCTTATCGGTTTTTTCCATCACCGCATAATCAATTGAATCCGAAGGGGAGGCAGAAAAATCGTCAGGATTCAAACGGCAGAAATCCATATCACTGCCGCCATGCATCACCGCCTGATGCACAGCCTGAACAATATCATGAGAAAACAGATCCAGCTCCTGCAAAATAGTCTCTGCCTGAAACATAAACATACCGCTGTTCCAGTAATACTCTCCGCTATCCAGGTATTGCTGCGCTGTTGGCTGATCCGGTTTTTCTACAAACTGAGCCACTTTCCAGGCCTGATGGGCCTGATACTGCTCTGAACGCCGGATATAACCATAACCGGTCTCAGCCTTATCCGGCACGATACCAAAAGTCACCAGCTGCCCCTGCCGGGCAATAGCATAGCCCTCGGTAATCACTTTATGAAAGGCCTCAGTATTTTTTATTACATGGTCAGCAGACAAGACCAGCATCACATCATCACCGGCATCTTTGTTTTTGTGCAGGTATTCTGCAGCAGCACATATTGCCGGAGCTGTATTTCGCCCAACCGGTTCAAGAATAATTTTATCCACTGCCACATCAATATCTTTCATCTGCTGCGCCACCAGGAAGCGATGCTCCTCATTACAGATAATAACCGGCGCAGCCAGTTCAGGCACACCTTCCAGACGGGTCATGGTCTCCTGTAGCAGGGTTTGCTCACCGTAGAGAGAAAGAAATTGTTTGGGATTAAGCTCTCTGGACATAGGCCATAAACGTGACCCTGAACCACCGGATAATATAACTGGAATAATCATATAAATAGAGTTCCTGAAGTTTTAAACTTACGACTTACGACTTACGACTTACGACTTACGACTTACGACTTACGACTTAATTATGATGCATACTGGGTAAATTAAAACCTTTTATTAAGCCATCTGCTTCCTGCATTATATAGTCTTTAAATACCTTCGCAATAGGTGACAGCCGCTTGCCTTCCCGCTGTACCACATACCAGTGACGATAAACAGGAAAGCCCTCAACATTAATAATGTTTAAAGTTTTAGCGCGCAGCTCAATTTCCAGGGTATGCAGGGATACTATTGCCAGCCCCAGACCTTCTTCTGCCGCATGTTTTATGGCCCTATTATTACTCATATCCATCTTGGTTTTAAACTTCATATTATGTTCTTCAAAAAAGCGTTCCACGGCACTGCGAGTCCCTGAACCCTGCTCCCGGATCACAAACTCCTCTCTGGACAATTCTTTTAAGCTCACCTGTTTTTCCCGAACCAGATAATGGTTCGGATGGGCTACTACTACCAGAGGATTTTCCAGAAAAGGTCTGGCTGTCAGATTATGCCCTTCCGGCGGTCGCCCCATTACCACCAGGTCACATTCATTTTTTTCCAGCAAGTCAAGCAATGAACTGCGATTGGTAACATCCAGACTGATACTGATTTTAGGATATACTTTTGCAAAACGCGCCAGCATTCGGATCACAAAATGATTCGCGGTACTGGCCACTGCCAGCTTTAAATGCCCTTTATGCAGACTTTTCATCTGACTGATGGTTTCTTCCAGATCCAGTAATTGCTGCAGTGTGCTGCGAGCATAGTTATACATTTCCTGTCCAACTTCCGTTAGATAAAGCTTTTTGCCCAGTTTTTCTATTAACGGTGTATTAGCCTGCTCCTCCAGCTGCTTAATCTGCATAGACACTGCCGGCTGGGACAGGTGCAGCTCTTTTGCGGCACTGGTATAGTTCAGGTGCTGGGCCACCATTTCAAACACTTTAAGCTGGCGAAAAGTCAGATTCATAGCTCTATTTTCCACAATTTTGCTAAAAAATATATCTTACCATAAGCAATAACTTATGATAACAATCAAAAAATAAAGTTTTACTTTATACCACATTTAAATTAT
>JALSUJ010000062.1 GCA_027071355.1 Gammaproteobacteria bacterium
GTTGTAAGTCGTTAGTCGAAAGTTATAACTCTTTGTACCGGTACTTGACTTACGACTAATGACTGACGACTTACAACTTATAATTTAAGTCTTTTAGCTGGTACAAAATATTTAAGGCTTCTTTAGGCGTTAAGTTATCCGGCTCAATACTGTTCAGAGTAGCTATTAAATCTGCATGGGATGTTTCTGCTTGAAGTTTTATTTCAACCTGTCTATTATCTATAGCAGTATCATCAGGCGCTTCCAGTAACGCCAGTTTCTGCCGGGCTAACTGAATAACTTTAGCGGGTACTCCAGCCAGCGCTGCCACCTGGATTCCATAGCTCTGGGAGGCATGACCCTCTTCAACCTTGTGCATAAAAACAATTTTATCACCATGCTCTACTGCATCAAGATGGACATTGACAATTTGTGGATATTGTTCAGGCAGATGGGTCAGTTCAAAATAATGAGTGGCAAACAGGGTAAATGCTGCAATTTTTTCAGCCAGATAATAAGCCGAAGCATAGGCCAGTGATAAACCGTCATAGGTACTGGTTCCCCGGCCAATTTCATCCATTAATACCAGAGAATTTTGCGTGGCATTATGCAAAATATTTGCGGTTTCGGTCATTTCCACCATAAAGGTTGAACGTCCTCCAGCCAGATCATCTGAGGCTCCAATACGGGTAAAAATTCGATCAATAAGACCAAAACGAGCGGCCTGAGCCGGTACAAAACTACCTATATGGGCCATAATCGTGATCAGGGCAAGCTGACGCATATAAGTAGATTTACCACCCATATTCGGACCGGTGATCAATAACATCCGGCGTTTGGCATTCAGTTGTACATCATTGGCAACAAATGGTTTCTCCTGAATCTGTTCCACTACCGGATGCCGTCCCTGTTTAATGGACAAATGGGTTTCGGTATCGAGTTCCGGCTTGCACCAGTTCAGGCTCAGGGCACGCTCAGCCAGATTGGTTAATACATCTAACTCACATAGGGCGGTGGCGCTGTTCTGCAATGCCTTAATTTCAGGTGATAGTAAATCAAATAATGCTTCATACAGCGCTTTTTCTCTGGCTAATGCTTTTTCATTGGCACTGAGCACTTTATCTTCGAAGGCTTTTAATTCAGGGGTAATAAATCGTTCGTTATTTTTAAGTGTCTGACGGCGTTGATAATCTTCTGGTACCTGTTCAGAATGGGCTCGGCTGACTTCAATGTAATAACCATGTACCCGATTGTAATTTACTTTAAGTGTACTTATGCCGCTGCGTGCTTTTTCCCGCGCTTCCAGATCTATCAGGTACTGATGGGCATTACTCTGAATATTACGTAATTCATCCAGCTCAGTATCATAACCGCTGGCAATAACGCCGCCGTCACGAATGAGTACCGGCGGATTTTCGATAATAGCCCGCTCCAGCAATTGCTGTTGTTCAGGAAAAACAGCGATGATTCCGGCCAGTTGTTTGATTAATGGATTGTCTATGGACAGCAGTTCACTTTGTAATAGCGGTAATACGGAAAGTGAGTGTTTCAGTCGTTCAAAATCTCTGGGACGGGCTGTTTTTAAGGCGATGCGTGTTAAAACCCGCTCTATATCACCAATTTGTTTTAATAAAGTCTGAAGCGCCTCATACTGGTTATTAGTCTGTAATTGCTCGATGGCCTGATATCGCTGGCGAAGTCTGTTCTGATCTCTTAATGGCCGATTTAACCAGCGACCTAGCATACGGCTGCCCATGCCGGTCGCCGTGTGATCCAGGACTGCCAGCAAGGTATGTTCGGGATTGCCACTCAGAGCATGAGAAATTTCCAGATTTCTGCGGCTGATGGTATCCAGTACGACTGCGGTATCATGCTGTTCCGGTTTCAGACTGTAGATATGAGGCAATGCCATACGCTGGGTATTTTGTACGTATTGCAATAAACAGCCTGCCGCACAAAGTGCACTATGATAGTCATTACAGCCAAAGCCAGACAGATCCTGGGTGCCGAATTGCTGATTAAGGATCTGGCGGGCGGTTTGTTCATCGAACCACCATGCTGGTTGTTCTGTAAATGCGGTCTGATGACCTAACTGCTGCTGTAAACTATCCCTGTAAGTGCAGTTTTCTTCCAGCAACAACTCACTGGGTTTATGCCGTTCCAGTTCTGATTGCAAGGCCTCCAGCGTGTTTAACTCAGACACTGTAAAGCGACCACTGGTTAAGTCCAGAATAGCCAGACCATAAGGAGCAGAGCTGGAGGTATCTACCGTTACAGCCGCCAGTAAATTGTCTTTGCGGTCTTCCAGAAGACTGTCTTCGGTAATAGTGCCGGGGGTAATAATGCGTACGACTTTGCGTTCTACCGGTCCTTTGGATGTAGCAGGGTCACCAATTTGTTCACATATAGCGACTGACTGGTTCATTTTAACCAGTTTGCTCAGGTAGTTATCAACGGCATGATAGGGCAGGCCGGCCATGGGAATAGGTTCCCCGGCCGAGCGTCCGCGGGCAGTCAATGACAGGTCCAGTAATTGTGAGGCTTTTCTGGCATCATCAAAAAATAATTCATAAAAGTCTCCCATCCGGTAAAACACCAGCATATCGGGAAACTCTGCCTTGATTTTTAAATACTGAGCCATCATAGGAGTATGGCTGGCAGATTTGGCGTTGTCTGAAGTGGTTCGGGTGCTGGTCATAAGGCTCGAAAGACTGAATTTAATATCAGGATATTATATTCAGTTACGAGTCTTAAACCTAGAATAATCTGCAAAAAACACCCTGATAATACATCAGGGATTAATAATACAGGCTGTTTGAGTCCTGTTATTTATTTTCAGAGCAATTGCCGTGACGGCAGTTCCATATTAACAAAAAGACAATGGAAACAGATGTTAAAATTGCTACAAATGATAATGAGTCGAGAATCATGATATACCTCCCGCCGATATTAATACGGCATTTTTTCGAATAAAAAAGAAGAATCTTTAATATTTGATTGCATTTTAAAGAAAAAACTAAGGGTTTACCCTGATCTAGATCATGAGTATTATTAAATACTAATGTAGTTGTAAGGGGGCTCTGACAAAATAAGGTATTATTTCAAATTTTTTGTGAAATAAGTTTAAATATATTATTAAATTGTAATATTAAAAATCAAACCAATAGCCAGTAGTGCAATTAAAGCAGCACCTGTCAGAGTAATGTATTTAAAAATATTTAATGTGGTGGTCATAATAAGCTGCCGTGCAATCTATATAAAAAATTTTCTACCTGAAAACCTTTCATAACTTCCAGTTTTGTTTATGGAACAGTTAAATTTTGTCAAATAGCGAAATATCAATAAAAAACCCCTGTAATCATTTGATATACAAGGGCTTTATAATATGGCTCCCCAAGCATGATTCGAACATGCGACCAAGTGATTAACAGTCACCTACTCTACCGCTGAGCTATTGGGGAATAGTTGTTGTCTTGCAGACAACGAGGGATATTCTATTCATTTTAAGTTTAAAGTCAAGAAACATTTCTAAAATTTTATAATTTCTGTTTATTTAGCCGGTCCTGCTTTTTTTAAGGGCAGACAAGTGGTGTGCCGGAAGCATTTTTAGTATCTATCCGTGCTCTGCCGGTGCGGGATATTATCAGACTTTTAGCACTGACAGAGTCATCCCGGCTGCACAGGACAAAGGTACCATTAGTGCTGCTGTGTCCATCTGGGAAATATCGAATATAATTGTGTGAGCCAAATCCTCTATAATTGACAGATAACTTGTAATTCTGGCCCTGATAGCTGTATATCAGAGATTCTGTACCGTTAAGCAGCCTGTTATTATCAGTATCTGCAAAAATAATCCAGCCCTCATGCCAGTCGGCAGCAGGATTACATTGACGGGCATTACTGGATTTACACAGGATAATAGACTGATTACGTTTAATCGCTTCAGAACGAGCCAGCTGATGATGTCTAAATAGCTGGAAGAGCACACTACGCTGCTGGTTTCTGGAAAGTAGATGACTAAAGGAGGGCAGTGCATAACTGGATAAAATACCAAGAATTGCTATGGTAATTATTATTTCAATCAGGCTAAAACCTTTATTGTTCATAAACACCGCCTGAATATGGAGTTATGTCTATCTTTATGCCGTCTATCGTAACAATGATAACCTCTTTGTAGGGGTTTTCGTCTGAAAAATTCATTTCATTGTTATTAAAAGAGTCGTTGTCTATATCTGTGCGTCCAAGATAATCAAAGTATATCTTATTGACAGCAGCACCTTTATCGTTAATTGAAGATATGCTTTGGCTCACATAGAT
>JALSUJ010000063.1 GCA_027071355.1 Gammaproteobacteria bacterium
ATATTTTACTGGTGGATATCAGTAATGTTACCCAGTATGCACAGGCTCATATTCCCGGTGCCGTGTTTCTGGATTACTCGGCCATAGTGGGCATGAACAAACCGGTTATGGGTTTACTGCCAGAGCCCCAACAAATCAACAGCGCCATGCAATCCATCGGCCTGACAAACGACAAACACATTGTGGTTTACGATGAAGAAGGTGGCGGCAAGGCGGCTCGACTGATCTGGACCTTACACGCCTATGGCTTCAATAATATTTCCATGATTAATGGCGGCCTGGTGAGCTGGGCCAATGAAGGCCATCCACTGAGTAATGAAACCACCCGGGCAGCAGCCGGCAATATCCAGCTGGATTACAGCAATCCGAGCGTTGTTGCCGATGGTGATTACATACTCAGCCGTCTGGGCAGTGAGGATTTATCACTATTAGATGCCCGCAGCATCGGTGAATACACAGGCGCAAAAGCCTTTGCCCAACGGCCCGGCCATATTCCCGGCGCGGTTCATTTTGAATGGACAGACGGACTGGATGCCCAGCGTAATTATCGTTTAAAAAACAATAATGAATTACAACAGATGCTGGATGCAAAAGGTTTAACAAAAGATAAAGAAACCATTGTCTATTGCCAGACCCATCATCGCTCTGCCTTATCTTATGTCATGCTTAAGCATCTGGGTTATGAGAATGTTAGAGGTTATCAGGGTTCCTGGTCGGAATGGGGTAATCGCAGTGACACACCAGTCGAAAATTAAACGATGATAAAATGCCTGATAAAATCACCACCGCAATAGATCGCCTGAATAATATTCTGCCCCTGAAATCCAGGCAACAGAAACTACCTTCTGAAATACAACAACTATACCGCAATATTCTCGATGCCTATATTCAACTAGGGCGCAGCCTGAATAAAAAAGAACTCGCAGCAATCAATAATGCAGGCGAGGCCTGTGATATTCTGCAAAAAAATGACATGGTGATACTGGATAATGCAGGCAACCTTGTTGGCGCTTATCCATTCACCATGGAAAAACGTCATTATAAAGTGAGCTTTAATAACCACAGTGTATACAGCATGTGTGCGCTTGACTCACTGGCCATTAGTTCGATGTATAACATTGAAGTCA
>JALSUJ010000064.1 GCA_027071355.1 Gammaproteobacteria bacterium
AACTGGTGGGTTACATTGAATTAATCGAAAAATTAATTTAAAAAGCAAGAAATTTATAATTAATAAAAATTAAAATGAAGACCTCAATCGCTATTATTTTATGCATTACCCTCGCTATGTCTACTGCATTCAGAATTAGGTAAGCAATCTTTCAATATGGAACTCAACCATAACCTCTCCCTCATTAACCTGAAGAGAGCTGAGTTATATTATTATGAGAAAGAGTCTTAGAATTTTAAGATTCTCATTGTGTTTTCTTTGAAAATAATACCTAAACTTTTGTTTTAGACAAGGAAATACAATGGCTGACACTGCAGCAGCTGTTCAAGCAGCAAATACTGGCATCACTGATGCTGAAAACCTGTTCAATGACGTGGCCACTCAAGGAGAACAAATGCTTAATAACTTTGCTGGACAAGCTGCCAACATGGGAGCACAAATGGCTGGGATGGCTGGAGGTGCACCAGCAGGAAGACTTCAACAAGATCTTGCTACTGCTACTAATGAAGCTGTTGCTGATACTACTGAAGTAACTCAAGACGCAACCGCCTTGGCTACTGATGCCACCCAGGTTGTTGCAGATATGGCTGGCCAATTTATGAACACCGCCAATAACTTCATGGGAAATGCCATGGGAGGTGCTCCAGCAGGAAGACTCCAACAGAACGCTGCTCAAGACATTGGTCAATTAAATCAAGACGCCATGGCTACTCTATCTGCAGGAGAAGGTGCTGTGAATGACTTCACTGAACAAACTGAAGACCTCATGAACAATGCTGTAGAAGCAGCTGAGAATGCTTTCGGTCTTCAAGGTGCCACTGTTGAAAACCCAACCAGAGTTCAGCAAGATCCAAATGCTATTGCCACTGATACCACTGCTGTTTTGAATGATGCTGCAACAGCTACCAATGATATGATTGCTGCAGCTAATGATATGGTTCAACAAGGTGTCCAAGCTTTCAGTGGAATGATGGGAGGTGCCGCTGCTTCACCTGCTACCAGAAGAAGACTCCAGAGAATGAATAACGGAAGCCTAATAAGGCAATAAAAAGACACATTATTTGTTCTTCATAATCATAAAGTTAAAATTTAGCTTTTTTATTTACTTGTTTTCAGATTCAACAG
>JALSUJ010000065.1 GCA_027071355.1 Gammaproteobacteria bacterium
GTTTGGTGCTTATGATATGAAGTTTCTGGGCAGTTCCCTGAAATCCTGCCTGGTAGCAGAGGGCAAGGCGGATTTATATGTACGGCTGGGTCCTACTTCTGAATGGGATACGGCGGCTGCACAATGTATTATCGAAGAAGCCGGTGGTCAAATTACAGACCTGCACATGCAGCGCCTCAGTTATAACAATAAGGAATCCCTGTTAAACCCCCATTTTTTTGTCTTTGGAGACAAAAAAATTCACTGGGAGCAATTTCTACAGTCCTGATTTATAATCTCAACGCTCAACGCTCAACGCTCAACGCTCAACGCTCAACGCTCAACGCTAAAATTCAATATCTGAAAAAACTTCATCCCCGGCACTGCCATCACTCATGCGTATTTTTAATTGCAGATTATTATAGGAATCTGCGTATTCCAGTGCAGTCTTAACATCAATCGTACCGGCCTTATACATACGATATAAAACTTCATCAAAGGTGGCCATGCCGTATTTAGAACCCTGCTCCATTGCTTCGGGCAGCTTTTCCAGTTTACTCTGCTGCAATATTTCCGTGACATAAGGTGTGTTAATCAAAACCTCTACTGCAGGGTAGAGATTGCCATCTTTTCCAGGGATCAGGCGTTGGGAAATAATCGCACGTAAATTTCTGGATAAATCTTCAGATAACTGACGATGAGCATTTTTGGGAAAAAAGTTAAAAATACGATCCAGCGACTGCAGGGCATTGCTGGCATGTAATGTGGTTAAGCATAAGTGACCGGTATCGGCATAGGCCATAGCATGTTCCATGGTTTCTGAATCCCTAACCTCACCAATCAGAATAACATCCGGTGCCTCACGCATGGCATTTTTTAAGGCGTTACTATAATTAAGAGTATCCAGACCGACTTCCCGCTGGTTTACAATGGCTTTTTTATGAGTATGAATAAATTCCACCGGGTCTTCAATGGTCAGAATATGACCGCCGATATTGGCGTTACGATAACCAATCATTGCCGCCAGACTGGTGGATTTACCGGAACCGGTTGCTCCGACCACCATAATAAGCCCATTTTTGTGAGCCACCAGATCATTTAAAATAGGCGGCAGATTAATATCAGAAACTTTTGGGATATCGG
>JALSUJ010000066.1 GCA_027071355.1 Gammaproteobacteria bacterium
TGGCCAGAGGAATACATATGCTTAAGCACAGTTCCAGAGCCATTACATTCTGTACATCGTTCTTTTTTAATAGCCATTAATAATTCCTGTTAATAACGAACACCTTGTTCAGAGCAGATGTTATTGATACTCGCACAAGCCTTCGAAAATTATTGTTTACTACGAAAGCCACCAGTAACATCTTTTGAAAACTCAACATATGCGATATCATCTCGCAATATATCCTGACACAAGGGTAATTTGATATACCACAAATATCAGTCACCGAAAAAACAATATACCATAACAGGTTAATTCAAGTTTAAATAAAGAACTCTCCATATTCGTTAATTTTTTATGAGCAACCTGACTGAAATATTCAACAACAAGATTAGTGCGGGTGTTTTTTAACAAATTCATCACTGATACAACCAATCATCGGGGAATCCAGGATAATAAAATCACTTGCTTTCACTTTTAATTTATCAACATCAATAGATTTCAAAACAAGATTTTCACCATTGGCCTGTATCGTTACATTATTACCATTGATTTCATAAGTTCCCTGAACTTTCATAATGCTGGTATCAATGAAGACTTTCCCACTATCGAAATCCATACTTTTATATGGCCCCTTTTTACATTGATACAGGCCATTTAATTTATCAGAGCTACAGGCAGTAATAGTAAACAAAATTATGGAAATTAAGATTATTCTTCTCATATTCCCCTCTCATTATTTTATGTATTTATAAAACTATATAATAAGACATATGAACCATCCGTTTATTTTTCTCGTTGTAATAAAGGAGTATATCCCATTATAAAAAAACGTAGCCAAATCACTGTCCACCACGCACTAAGCGCACATTAAAATTACTGTCGATGCTGTCACGTAAAAAGGAGGTGGAACTGCCATTGATGAACTCGACATACCATGAAATGTTCGAAGCATTCGAAATACTGCCATACGGTGAGGAAGACCAGACAAATATTGACAACTTTGTATTTGGAAAAACTGTGATATTAACAGCAGGGGCATCACAACTGATTTCGCGCAAAGACTCCAGTTCTTTCACATTTGGTAACCGCCAGTCTGTGTGCCCAGCAAAACCGCCCTGGGTATTTATTACCGACGGCCGTTGCAGAGCCTGTTGCCAAAGAAATGTTTTTACCGTGCCAGTAGAACAGCTTGTTCCACTCAATCCTTCTGCACATTGTTTCCACATCAGACCGGTCTGTAAATCAGTTACAGTGCCATTACCATTCACCTGATATCGGCTATCGGGCGCTGAAGCTGGTATGGCAACCTGGCAGACTTGTGCCTGTGCCGGCAGGCTGGCGCTTAATGCTAGAAAAAAAAAGCATGTGACATATTTATTCATAAGGTTCCTCTCCCAGTTAATTAATGTAGCCGTACACTGCCAGTCAAACATCGACCCAGACTCTTAAGTGTTTATCATTACGGCCAGCTCTGCAATGCTGTGGAATTTCATAATATTTTAAATGCCTTGAGTTTTTTTAGGATAAACCATTACCTTCAAGTAACTAACTGCCTGCACTAATCGAACCACCCATTGTGCAGATTTCCAAAACCTTTTGTATTCAATCCTTACACCAACAAGTGAAACATAATGGCCTAGTGATACATAACACTGTTTAGCGTATATTGTGGTTATATGGAAATACCGTACAGTTGCCTTTATTTCAAGCTGAATGAATTTTGCATAGTGCCATATCAGCAATCGGTTTGAATCTTGATGAACCATAAATAGTGCACAAAAAGTAAAATTACTGTCCATTACGCACTAACCACACAAGGTGACTGGTGTCACGGGTTTCGATGCCCGATCGGCCATCGCTATGGCTAATAGACCACGCGAAGTCCGAAAAAACACCAACACTAGTTGGTGAGGCAGACCAGACCTCTGTTGATGCTACTGCCAGTATAAATGCTATATCATCAATATTGGGAAAATAATTCGTATCCATAGCTGGTGCCACTCGACCCATATCCACAACGGTTTCCAACTCTGCAATAGTTGGCACACGCCAGTCAGTAAAGCTACACAAACTAGCGCTGTTGGATCCATCAACAAGAGTATCCCAGTCAGAAAAACGAGTACCCCATGTTTGCCCAGTCTTGATTTGGGCAGTTTTACCCCCCCAACGATAGGTGTTGCTGATATCATGGATGCCACCAGAGCCCACAGGGGTTTTCACCTCCCATATTAGACCTGTATGGTTATCTTTAACGCAAGACCAGGGCTGGGCAACATAACTTTGATTCTGGTTGGCCAGTGGTTGACCATTGGCATCGAGCTTGGTGAAATCAAAACCAGCATCGCCACCTCCCACCTTAATTAGGTTACCTGCAGCTGCCTGTGCATCTCGACCCTGGTTACAGTCCTGCTCGGCGATGGTTTCGCCTATGCAAGTAGAATTGTTCCCACTGGGAAAATTTCCACCGGAGATAATACCAGTATCATTGAGCGGCATACCCTTTATGGTGCCAGTTCCGCCTGTTCCGCCTGTTCCGTTATTACTAACGCTATTCAATATACCACGAAGATGAGCTTGTGCATCCGCTACAGAAACCATTACTCTAGCCCCACCAGGTAAACCTTTTCAGTTAAAAAACAGTTATAAGTTGAACAACAAGACCGTTCAATTGTTAACACAATCAAACGGCCTTTTTTTGTTGTTAAAAATTTAAGCTGATTTCGCTCATTTCCAGGACAAACTACCATTTAATGTGATGGGCGCTGTAGCAGCATCCTGAAACCCAAACTGTGATCCGACAACTGAATTAAAGACTGCCAACGGTACATTATTTAGTGTCATTTTTTTGTTTCCAGTATCAACACTTATCTTATTGCAGACTGCTGGTGCATTTATACAGTCCAGGCTGTAGTTATAGCTTTTACCAGTAATCGAGCCGTTACTAAGTGTGCCGTTAAGCGTGCCGAAGGAAATAACATAGGTGAGTGAAAATACCTTGCCACTAACCACTTCTATATTAAGGTCTGCATTAGTGTTGAAATCAGACCAGGCGACCACTAGAGTAAGGTTATCACCACTGGCTGTCGAAAAATTCGGCGTAAAGCTGGTACCTATCGCTGATGTATCATTACCACTGATTGTAATGCTGCCAGTGTTTCCTGTTCCACCACTCGTGCCGCCGATGTTGATATTACTAGTATCGATAGTTGGATTGAATAGGAAGGCATTGTTATTAATGGTTATTGCAGGTGTGCCTGAACTTAGATCAATACCCAGTAAATCCAGTATCTTATCGATGATGTCGCCAATATTGAAACCAGTGGTGAAAAAATCGTAAGTAGTGAAATCAGTATTGAGTGTAGGATCGATCATAGTGAAGTCAACACTCTTAAAATTAGCATTTACAATTGCCTGTGCCTTTGGCAGTTTGGTGGCAATAGTACTCGCAACACTTGGCCAGTTATTAATCAGTGCTGCTGGATTACTGTTACCATTAGCATAGAACAGCGCCAGTGTCGTTAGTGGTGTTATGTTTGCTGTACCTGCTCCTGCTGCGTAGCTGTATTGTGGTGCCAGGGTATTGTCGGTCGGTTCTGCACAAAGAAAATAGGGTGGTGTTAATCCGGTAACATCAGCACTGTATTTACCATTACTGTCGATTGGTATGTTAAGCACAGTGCCGGTATTTGCGCCGTAGATATTGACTACACCAACCATCGCCACACCGGCTGCTGCAGTGCCGTTGACTGTTGACGCAGAACCACCACCTCCAGTGCCACCACTTGCAGGGCTTCCACCACCACTACTACCACTACCACAAGCACTTAACAATATAACTGTAATCATCAACGCAAAAGCTATTTTGTACATTTTATTTCCCTCTTTACTTATGGCTATGGCTATGACAATACATAAAATGTAACCAATTAACCAGTTAAAAAATAATCCATCCGAATATTTTTTTCAGTATTTTATTTAATACGCCACCCCTTATTGGTTTTTATAAATATCTCCTTACCAACACCCGGCAGTTTTTCTTTAATTTCTTTTCCTAAATCAAGATCAGAAGCAATATTATTAAGATTCATTTTATATTTGTATGTAACTTTACTGAATGTCATGCCACCATAGCTAGAAGGTTCCGTATATTCTTCGATGCCTGTAACAACCCTTCTTCCTACACATACACCCTTATCCCAGAGAATATACTTTTGGCCTTTTTTTGTAAGTTTATAACCATCGTACATCTGGAAATTATATTTCAATTTTTTAGGGTTAGCATTCATAATGAT
>JALSUJ010000067.1 GCA_027071355.1 Gammaproteobacteria bacterium
ACTGTATTCACTGGATGCCAGCTCGATTGATTTATCGATAAATATTTTCCCCTGGGCACTGTGCAACAAAGACAAAGCTGCCGTTAAACTCCATGTGGGTTTAAACCACAGCAACCTTATTCCTGAATTTGTCGCGCTCTCAGATGGTAAAGAATCTGAACTTATTGAGGGCAGGAAGTTTGCTTTTCCCAAAGGCAGTATTGTTGCCTTTGATAAAGGCTATGTTGATTATGGCTGGTATAAGTCATTGACAGATAAAGGCGTTTTCTTTGTGACCCGACTGCGGCCTAACTCAATATATAAAGTTGTTGAACGTAAAAGTATTAATAAACAGCAGAATGTTACCAGCGATCAATTGATCCAACTCAACAGTGCACATGCGCTAAAACGAGGTGCGCCCTTGCTGAGACGCGTAGGGTTCCGGTGCCCCGATACGGGGCGACATTATGTTTTTTTAACCAATAACTTTAAGTTATCTGCGGCCACCATTGCCGCTATTTACAAGGATCGTTGGCAGGTCGAATTATTCTTTAAGGCCATTAAACAAAACTTGAAAATAAAGACCTTTGTTGGCACCTCTCAAAATGCTATCTTGACACAAATCTGGGTGGCAATGATTACATATCTTCTACTTGCTTTCGCTCGTCATAGTGCCAGGATTGGCTGGACGGTACAGCGCATCATGCGTGTTATACAGGTGAATTTGTTTGAAAGAAAAAGCTTAAAGGAAATACTAAATCCAGACCCGCCAAGGCACAAAAAAAGCGAACCTCAGATGAGGTTCGCTTTATGACTGTCATTTGTGGGACAGCAGTGTGCTTATGCAGGGTTTTTTTCAGTAAATGCTAAAAGCTGTTACCTGTTCTTATTTGCGCCACATTTACCTGTGCCGCATTTGCCATTTTTCTTTTTCATAGGGGCCTTGCTTTTATCCATCATCTTACCACTGCATTTCCCGCCTTTTTCCTTCATGTGTGCTGCGCCGCACTTACCACCATCTTTCTTGGCTTTTTTCATGCTGTCACCGCTCTTACCATCTTTTTTCTTCATATTAGCGCCACATTTTGCAGGCTTATCTTTTTTCATATTGGCACCACACTTGCTGGCTGCACATTTCATA
>JALSUJ010000068.1 GCA_027071355.1 Gammaproteobacteria bacterium
TTCCTCTCCCGCGTAGACAACAAATCGATGACGTTCCAGATCCTCTATTGTTTGAGGCATACCATGCTGTTTGAGATAATCAGGCGATGCAACCATGACTAATTTATTATCCGTTAACTTACGAGCAATCAGGCTTGAATCCTCAGGTGAAGTAATTCGAATAGCCAAATCAAAACGTTCCCCCACAATATCGACATATCGGTCTTCCAGACGTAAATCAATTTTTAAATCAGGATAATCTTCAACCATTTTTTTTATCACAGGCATGACATGAATACGACCAAAATGAGTCGTGCTGGATATTCGTAATTCACCAAAAACATCATTGCGCAGTGAAGCAGCCAAGGCATCCGTTTCTAATAACTGTTCTCGCAATTTTTTTGCATGCTGATAAATAGACTGCCCTGCATCAGTAAGACTCAAACTACGTGTCGTACGATTTAGTAATCGAAGTTCCAAATGTTGTTCAAGTTGTGCAATCTGTTTGCTCACCATAGAGCGATTAACACCCAGACGTTTTGCTGCTTGACTAAAACTACCACTATCAATGACATCAGAAAATAAAACCAGGCGACTAGCAGTATCCATAACAACCTCATTGTTTCCATTATAGAAACATATATACACCATATTGGTTCTTATTAGAAGACAATTTATTCTCTATACTAAACATTAATATCGATAAACATTTCACATTACTATTAACGGAGTTTATTATGTCATCAGTCACATCAACCCAACCAAATCTGTTTTCTCCTCTAAATGTAGGCTCATTGACTCTTGCAAATCGTATTATTATGGCACCGCTCACTCGAAATCGTGCAGGTTCAGCTAATGTACCAACTGATCTCAATGTTCTCTATTATGCTCAACGTGCCAGCGCAGGTTTAATAATAACTGAAGCCAGTCAAATTTCAGCAGCGGCATTAGGTTATCCTTCAACACCGGGAATCCATAGTTCAGAGCAAGTTGCAGGCTGGAAAAAAGTAACGGATGCAGTTCATGCCAGAGGTGGTTTAATTTTTATTCAACTTTGGCACGTTGGCCGGATTTCCCACCCATCAATGCTGCCTGATAATCAATTGCCTGTTGCGCCCTCAGCCATTTGTCCAACAGGAG
>JALSUJ010000069.1 GCA_027071355.1 Gammaproteobacteria bacterium
TTATTACACAAGATTGGTAGTCAATTGGTAGCAGACATAGCTTGAAACTGATTATTCAGTTAAATCAGTCAGGAAAACAACTTTCAAGTTATTGATTTTAGAGATAAGAATGGTGCCCAGGGCCGGAATCGAACCGGCACGGTATTGCTACCGAGGGATTTTAAGTCCTCCGGAAATGCTCTATAAGCCTTGCTGTTACTTGTTTTAAGGTTTTTAAAAATGGTGTTTAAACACCATTTGAATAAATTTATTCCATTTGCTCCATCAATTCAGTCTTTAAGTTTCTGAGTCGATACTGTTATTTTGTTTTCTCAAACCGGTAGGTGACGGGCCTGTTGATATAGGTCAGGGGAAAGAAATATAAGCTAAAAAATGAATTTTTGAGTAAGCTTTAAATGTATGCCATAATTAAACAAAAATAACTTTAAAGTACCTCCTTGGTAATTTATTGATCCCCGGATAAGTCCCATCAAACAACAGTGAAAATATGAATACAAAACAACTTATTGATAAAGCAGTGTCACTACCTGTGGAAGAACGCGCCTTAGTGGTAGATTCGCTGTTGCGCAGTTTGAACCAGCCAGAATCAGAGATAGATAAGATATGGGCTAAAGAAGCACGGCGTCGTCTCGACGAACTTAGATCGGGTCGAGTGAAGGCAATACCAGGAGAAGAAGTTTTTAAGAAAGTGTGGAAAAGGTTTGAATAATGAGCTTCTTCTCTTTTCATCCTGAAGCAGAAAAAGAACTCAATGAGGCAATAGATTATTACGAAGACATAGAGGCAGGTTTAGGATATGACTTCGCATTATAAGTTTATTCAACAATCAATCGGTCACTCGATTTCCCTAAGGCATGGAGCGTTCTTGAGGGTGATGTCAGGAGATCATTGGTGAGAAGATTCCCATATGGCGTACTGTATTCAGAAGAGAAAGATGAAATATTTATTATTGCGGTGATGCATCTTCACCGGAAACCGGGATATTGGAAGCACAGAGTTTAAAAAACCGAAGGCTCTTTAGTTAATAAACCAGAATCAGACAATTGCTTGATGGCCTTTGATATTGCCTTATAACGTTTTTTATCCTCAATAAATAATTGTCTGGTTTTTTTCAAAATAAGTTTATGCGGACTGCCTGTTCTTTGTGTTTCATGGGTGACCGGCAGATGCATGGCTTCAATTGTTTGATGAATATGCATACGCCTTTGTTTATTTAAAGGCCAGGTTTTTTGCTGCAGGTTCCTGGCCTGTAAAAATACTTTTAAATCCTGACAATCATTGCAAGAACAACGATTTTTGTCCATGATGGACCAGTCATCAGTTTGCCGTGATCCCTTTTGCATTTGCTTTGACAGGTTTTTAAATAATGTTTGCAATGCCTTTATGTAAACATCTTTTACATGAGGTTGTGCTTGATAGTCAAGCCTTAATGACAACAATCAGCAAAAATCGGTGAAGCCACTTAAACTTCATCAATTAGCCTAAACCAGGCTTTTTTAAAAATTATGGCACTTTCTGTGAACTGCTCAGCTTTTCCCGATTAAATTGCAGGCACGGGTCGAGCTACACACTCAAGTGCATTCTTCCAATCGCTTGGGTTTAAGATTTTTTCGTTTTTGTTACCTCGTAGTCATCTGGGTTTAAATATAAATCCATCATTTCTTCCCATGAATCCATAACAAGAAAGCGAACTGTTCCTCTGAAAACTTCCCATAAATAGCGTTTAGATCCTGCTTTAACCCGACAGGCCTGATAAGCACCATCAGTGAGTTCAAAAATCTGATGAAAATAAAAGGCCAGTAAGGTAAGCAGATACATGTTATAGCTGAGATGTTTTTTACCATGACCATAATTACGCCCCGAAGGAAGTGCCCTTGGGGTATGGTCAATATAATAGCCCTGGTTTTTCAGCGTATTAAAACACTCATTTTCGATCTTCCATCTGCAGCGGCCGGCATTAACCAGTGGGATAATATTGTGTTCACTGACTGGGAAGTCAGTGACCCAGCTATTGCGATAAGTGATTTTGCCTTCTGCATTGATCAAGTGATATTCAAGAAAATTGACATTAACCGCATTACCATCACCATGCAGGGGGACAGAATTTTTCCAGCGATACTGATGCGTACGACCTTTATCATCTATGACTTCCAGAGAGGGTAATTCTGAGAAATCATTGACCCATTCAAAGAGGTATTTGTGATCACCCGGTTTGGCAACCAACAGGTAGTGCATGCCATTGTCTTTAATCGTTTCAATCATGGGCTGGTGTGACATCAGTCCATCACCACAGATAGCAAAGCCCTGGCGGGGATGGGCTTTTTTCAGATGAGCGATAAAGCGTTTGGCGGCATTGCTTTCACAATCCTGTTTCTCTGTTCCGTCTTTATTCTGAATCGCCTCAGGCATAACGGGTAAGACCTGTTTTTTATCAGGATGCATTATCGCACCTTGTAAAACAGCATGGCTGTAGGTGATTTCTCCATTCCTGTGTGTCTTGTGCAGGCATTGTTCACAATGAATATCTTTTGAGCTATGGTACTGTGTACCATCAATCACGCACAGCAATGTATTGGGGAAAATGGCATATTCTTCTAAATGTTTATGCCGCCTTAGACGTTCAAACAAATCCTTAAACACTGGGGCTAACTCGTCACTGGGGACCGCATCAACAATATCTCTCAGTTGACTGTTTTGAGGAATATTCTCAACACCAAAGAGTGTGCGTAAGTTATTTTTATGGAAGTCCTCTTCCATTCGTAATTGAAATTGAGCCAGTGAAGGTTCCTGAAAATACATACAGGCAAAAGCACTCATCAGGGCTTCCGTTTGACTGTAGTCACATTTGCTTTGTTGACGATTATCTTTGATCGCCTGAAAATGCGAAGTAACCGCCATTCGTAAGGCGGTAAAGCTCAGGTGTTTTTTAGTTTTAGTTAAGGAGGCCAATATCTAAGCAGCCTCTTTTATTGATTCAGATCGTTGTTTGAGCATTTCAGTCTCTCAATTTGTTGTGAGTCTACTGATCTGATCGATGGATTGTGGAAAAGTTCAAAAATAATTCAATTTTTTTCACTTTTTTAGTTTGGATGGAAAAACAGTGCGAAAAGTATTATTTTGACTGTTTGTTAAGCACTACCAGGCTTGGAATCTTTGGAACACCGATAATTGCTGCCTAGCATCAGCGGCAGTTAAAAGCTGCATAGCGAGGTACGAGCGGCGCAGCTTTTAACTGTCAGCTGTATGCTTTTGTTAGGCTGATTACTTGCCGTTTTTAACCCTTTCCCATTCTCTTTTTAATACAATTTGAGATTGTACAACTATTCGCTTTCCAATAGCTTCAAACTCAGAAGCCTTTGCCTGTTTGGAATTAATTGAATCTATGATCTTAGTATCGGCAGATTCGATAAGACGTATCAATTCTTGATGATCTGTTTCTTTAGGATTTATCAAAAGTTTGATTATTTGGCACTTCTCAACAAATTTACCATATTCGGCTATAGCTGAATCTGTTGATACTGAAGCATTTGCATGGGCAGATGGAATGTGATGGATAATTGCTACTAATGTTGCAAGCTCATCTCGCAATCTGTTAATCCAAACCTGACGATTTGAAGATATGACTGATGCATTAATTTGGTTTTTGGCAACAACTATACTTACCAACGGACTTACTATGACTGCTACTAAAGCAGTTATAGCACTTACTATTACTGGTTCAAAACTCACTATTTTTCCTTTAAGCTTTGTTCAATACGTTCAAGTTTTTCTAGTATTTTTAAAAGTATACTGGATTGAATTAAGTTTGAGTTTAAGTTTATGAAGTTATTTATATCACCACCAAATATCTTTACGTATGTCCTGCTACCTTCTTCAAACAGCTTCTTGGTATCAGGATCTTGTGTAAGTAGGGCGCTCAACGCTCGTTGTATTGCATCTAAATCTGGTTCATAGATGTCTTTATCTGCTTTCACTTTTTTTGAGCAATCCACGCAATATTTTTTTCCTTCAACTTCGATTGTAGAAAACAACCCGATTTCTTTTCCACATTCTTTGCAATTATCGGCCATCTTTTCGTTCTCCTATGTAAGCCTAACGACCCGCGTAACCGGCTGGCTTTGGAGCGCAGCGGAAAAGCCAGTCCGAGTTAACGCGATTGTTGGACGAACCGCTATCGCGGAGAAAAGCCGTTCATCATTCTAATTGGGTGTAACCTCATTAATTACCACTTATAGGAATAAGCAGGTAAATTGTGATCTCTTCAA
>JALSUJ010000070.1 GCA_027071355.1 Gammaproteobacteria bacterium
GTGATGATGCGGTTAACCGGATCAGACAGGGCAAACCCGTTAAGATGATCTATCCGGATCAGGGAAAAGATGATATTGGAGCTCTGATTGTACCCAATGCGGCGCTGCTTATTAAAGGAGCGCCGCATCCGGATAATGCCAGAAAGCTTATTGATTATCTGTTGTCCAGGGAAACAGAAGGCAAGCTGGCTTTTGCCGACTGTGCTCAGCTCCCTTTGCATGCCGGTGTCAAAACACCTCCAGAAGTTAAACGTATTGATCAAATTAAGACAATGGATATTAATTATGCCAGTGTTGCCCTTAAACTCCAGGCGATACAACCTTTTCTTAAAAAGTGGACCGGGTATTAATGAGTAAGCGTATTACGCTGATACTGGTTGTTATTTTTGTCCTGTTGACAGGACTGCTACCGCTGCTTGTTATGTTTGCAAGAAGTATAATAGTGGACGGGCATATCAGCCTGGACTTTTATCAGGGGCTGTTAACCTCCGGGAGGGAATGGACATTGATGGGGCATAGTTTTGCCCTGTCTCTGTTAACCGCTTTGCTAACCACTATTATCGGGGTGCCGCTGGGGATACTCTTTATTAAAACGGATTTGCCGTTGCGTCGGTTGTTTACTGTACTTTTTACGATTCCCCTGTTGTTACCACCCTATATAAGTGCAGTATCCTGGTTTGATCTGCTGGGCCGGGAGGGGCTTCTGGCTCAGTTAATGGGACCTTCTGTGGCATATACAACTTCCTCCTGGCTTTTTGGTCTTCCAGGCTGTGTACTGGTACTTTTTTCGACCTTTCTACCTGTCGTTATACTGCTGACGATGACCTATCTGAAGACCATTAATCCGCGTCTGGAAGAGGCGGGAATGCTTGTCTCCAGTTGGCCTCAGGTACTTAAAGAGATTACTATTCCTGTTATCATGCCCGGGGTTTTGCTGGCAGCAATGCTGGTTTTTTTACTCACCCTGGGTGAGTATGGTGTCCCCTCATTTTTGCGTTATGATGTTTTTCCGGTGGAAAGCTTTATACAGTTTTCGGCCTTTTATAACTTTGGAGCCGCCACAGCAGCAGCGGTTCCATTGATTATCATTACATTTTTCGTTCTTATTGCAGAGCGGCTATTTCTTCGTGACAAGACTTATCAGATTCGCACCATGTCTGATAGTGAGCAATATTCAAATATTGAGCTGGGAAATTCACGAAACTGGCTTATGGCCATAGTGGGACTACTGTGTATTAGTATTGTTGTGATACCAATTCTGGTTCTGGTTTTGCAATCGTTTTCTGTGGTGGCCTATAAAGAAGCTTTGAGCAGGGCAGGTGGCAGCCTGCTGCGCAGCGTTAGCTATGCGGTTATAGGTGCCTCAATGCTCACCGTACTGGGTTTTTTTTTAGGTTATCTAATTCATACAAGGGCCTTTCGATTCTGGCGTGCTGTTGATTCACTGACTGTCTTTCTTTTTGCGCTGTCCGGTACGGTTATTGGGATTGGGCTGATTGGTTTGTGGAATCGTCCATTGACTAATTTTATTTATGCAACACCGGCCATTATTATCCTGGGATATCTAGCTCAATATACGGTTCTTACCAGTCGTATAACCATATCTACACTGGCTCAAATTCCCCCTTCTATGGAGGAAGCCGCTCAGGTTGCAGGTGCAGGATGGTTTCAGCGTCTGAGCCTGATTGTAGCCCCTTTAGCCATGCGAGGGCTGTTCGCTGCCTGGCTGGTGGCTTATATTTTCTGTCTGAGAGATATGGGGATTACTATGCTGGTCTATCCGCCAGGACATGATACCTTTCCGGTACGTATCTTTACGCTGATGGCAAATGGCTCAACGGAACTCATTGCTGCCCTTTGCGTAATTTTGATTATTGCTACGCTATTGCCTTTGGGGATAGCAGGGATGATGCTTAAACTTAAATAAATCAGTTGAATCGTAGCGAGAATGATCAGAGTGCTGAAGATACAAGGAATTACAGGTTATTTTGGCTTTATTCGTAGTCATCCTACGTGTGAAGTCAAAATGTTCTGGAAAGTCTTGTAGATTCAGTGCTATGGACATTCGCAGTAGGTTCAACTGATTTATTTAAGTTAAACTTAAGGAAAATAATTGAATGAAATTTATTGAGTTTAAAAATGTCTCTAAGCATTATAGTGGACAATCAGTTCTACGTGACTTTTCGCTGGAAATTGATATGGGTGAACGTATTGTTATTTTAGGGCCCTCCGGTTGTGGAAAAACAACGGTGCTGAGACTGTTGGCAGGCTTTATCGCACCGGATTCAGGCCAGATAATAATTGGTGCTCAACGGGTTGCCGCAGAAGGTAAAATTATAATAGAACCCAGGGCGCGCAATCTGGGTATGGTATTTCAGGATCTGGCTCTCTGGCCGCATCTTACAGTAAAAGGAAATCTGGCGTTTGGCCTGAAGGCGAAAGGTGTTCCAGAAAAAGACCGGGATCAACGTATCGTTGAGATATTAAGACATATGCAGATGGAGGCTTTTATAGATTCCAGACCAGCGGAGTTATCGGGTGGACAACAGCAGCGGGTTGCTCTTGCCAGAGCGTTAATATTACAGCCAGATGTGTTGCTGATGGATGAGCCACTTTCCAGTCTCGATCTGGAACTGAATATAATACTTAGAAAAGAGATATTGAAACTACAGCAAAGTATTGGTTTTGTACTCCTGTATGTCACCCATGATCGTGAGGAGGCTTTTGAAATTGGCTCACGCATAGTGGTTATGAAAGCTGGAAAGATTGTACAGAATGCTTCAGTAGAAGATATTAAGGACTATTATAGAAAATTATCTCTGAATTATTAATTTTAAATTAGAGGCTGTTGCTCTTTCAGCTGAACATCTGAGAGAGTAACGGGTTTCTAGTTAATTTTCAAAGAATTACAGTAGTCAAAAATGAGCGGCAATAAACGGATGCACACTAGTTACGGATAATTTTATTGCTGATGGCATCACGAATAATAGAAGGTTTATCATCATCACCTAAAGGCGCATTTAATATGTAATCCAGTCGGTTTTTAAATTGTAATCGAACCTGAAAAGCCGAATAGGTCATATTATGGCCGCTAATATTAGCACTGGTGGAAATAAGGGGCGTATTGCATTGCTGACATAATTCTCTGACGATGGGATGTGCTGATATGCGCACTGCAACGGATTGAGACTGACCTCGAATTAACTCAGATATCGATGTTCTGGCGGGCACTAACCAGGTAACTGCTCCGGGCCAGGTGGCCTGAATCCTGGCAAGTGTCCGATTATCAAGTGGTTTAATATAGTCATTGAGCTGAGATAAGTCAGACGCCAGCAGGATCAGGCCTTTTTTTGGAGAACGCTTTTTTAGTTTTAATAATTGCTGGATGGTATCGGTAAAATGGGCCAGACAACCCAGACCATAGACGGCTTCAGTTGGATAAGCAATCAGGCCGCCCTGGTTAAGAATATGTGCTGCCTGGCAGATTTGCAGGGACATAATAGACTATCAGTGAAAACTGGGTGTTTCTTCGTATAAGAGATCCTGTAACCAGGTAAAAGAGCCGGCAGAATCAGGAAGGTTAAATAATACCATTAATACTACCCATTTCATCTGCTCAGCATCAATATGAGGAATATCCAGAGCCAGCGCCTTATCAATAATAATTTCACGCTGGCTGGGACTGATAACGGTGAGTTCTACCAGGTCCATTAGTATGCCGCGGGCTTCTTTATCAAATTTATCCATTTCCAGTGAGCTGTACAGGCGAAAGCTGCTGTTGTCCAGAGAGCTGATTTCAGCATAGGTATCTTTAAGTACCGCCAGATCATCCAGCCAGTCAAAAGCCTGTGTGACTTTGGTATCCTGAAAACCAATTTTGTTAAGTTCTTTTCGAATGCTTTTTTCGCTGGGAATATGGGCATCCTCATCGTCCAGATAGGTTTCAAAAAGATACATCAAAATATCAAGTACTTCTGTTTTCATAAAAATTATAAAACCCGTGGTGTCTTTCTTAGCATGATGCTTATTGTAAAGGATTCATACATTAGAAGAAAGTCAATGTACTTTATGTTGACGTTATAGCCTCTAATCATGGGTGGCTTTGAGTGAAACCAGACCGCCGGGATGAGATTGAATATAATTGATCTCCAGCAATACCAGATTGGCATTAACATCTGCCGCATTAAGACCGGAGCGATCAATAATCTGATCCACTGCCACAGGAGCAAAGCCAATGTTTTTAAGC
>JALSUJ010000071.1 GCA_027071355.1 Gammaproteobacteria bacterium
GTTGTATTGCATGCCCAACAAATAGTTTAAGCCGACCCCCAAAGCTGCGCGCCTTTTGTGGGAAAGGCGTCCACAAAAGTCACCCAGTTTCGGGGTCGGCTTAACTAAGGCGTTATGTCATTAAAACCAACAACAGAGTTTCAAAACCATGAATACTAAATTTTATACAATAGGCAGAATCTCTATAATCTTGATTATTGCATTTGTGCTTATTTCACGCTCCGCGTTTGCTGCTTCTGGGTGCTCGATACATGGTGCGAATTCACTTTCTCAAGGGGGTAGGATACAGCTTGTCCCTTACCCCGGTAATGAAAATTTTTTGCGACACATTGAGAATAAACTAATATTTATGGCTCATACACTCAATATTAAAATAGGAGATATGCCATTCGTTGGTATTTACAATGATTCACAAGCACCAAATGCCTACGCAATATCAGATGCTCAAGTATATCCTCATCCTTATGCATTGAATCCACTCACACACTCCAAAGGTTTGCCTCAGCGCAATGCTATTGTATTTGGAAAAAACATGTTAAACAGGCTTGCTCGCCCTGTAGGCGCTACTGGTTTAAATACTATAGAAATTAATGTCGTATTAGCACATGAGTTCGGGCATATACTTCAGTACATCCTTATGCAAAACACTGACAATCAAATTGAAATCGATTTGGCAAACCGATTGAGATCAGCGTCTACACCAAAGATTGAACTCATGGCTGATGTTATTTCCGGATGGACACTTTCAGCGATGCATGAAAAGCAAAAAATATATTCTGGGAAATCTACGAGATATGCTAGAAAAAACCTTGAAATAGCGCTTAATCGTATGTACAAGCTTGGAGATTTTGCTTTTAATAGCCCCAATCATCACGGTACACCACAACAGAGAGTAGATGCTTTTCTATACGGCTTTAATTTATCAAAATCACAAAATATTACTGATAAAAATATAGTATTCGTTAGAGCTTTTGAAAAATATATTGGCTGGTAGTAAATTTGTTACATAACAAGGCGTTTCACGCAGACCCAAAAAGTTACGCGCCTTTTGTGGCGCTTCGCTATAATGCCACAAAAGTCACGCAACTTTTCGGTCTGGTGAACTAGGCTAT
>JALSUJ010000072.1 GCA_027071355.1 Gammaproteobacteria bacterium
GCGGTATTTATGAAACCGTTTCCCGTGACGATATAAACAAGGTACCTGTACTGGGCGACCTGCCGCTCATTGGCGGCTTCTTCCGACACAGTAAGGATGAAACCAAGAAGCAGGAATTACTGATTTTTGTAACACCTAAAATATTAAAAGAATCTTTATCACTATAAATACGAACAATACTAGATAAGTAAGCGCCGGGCCGAGTAAAGCCCGGTTTTTACAGGATATATATTTATGAACAATTATTTAATAAGTCTGCCGGTATTATTCAGCATTGCACTGGTTTCGGCCTGTGCGCCCAGTGGTGAAAGTCCTTTTGAATCAGGAGGCGGCTCAACTTCAAATATTATTTCTTCGGAAGGTCTGTCCATAGGCGCTGCAGAAACTAATCTAAAGGTTATAAAATTTGCAGCCGGTGATGTAACTGCCGACGCAGCCTCTGCCGATATAAGCATTACTGGCATCCTATCCTCAACTCAGGGCATAGAAACTGAAATCACCGTAATTGCAACAGATAACAACAACATTCCCGTCAATTCAGGTACTGTTTATTTTAAAACACAGTACGGCACACTCAGCGCATCTTCCTGCCAGCTGGTTGAAGGCAGCTGCTCGATTACCTGGAAAAGCACTAATGAATTAGAGCCACTGCTTTTAAATGGCAGCAGCATACTTGATTTACGCAATACCATTGTTGCATGGACATATGGGGCAGAAGCCTTTACTGATCTGGATGCGGATGGGCTGCTCTCCGATAGCGAAGTTTTTGACGATACGGAAACCCCCTATCTGGATATAAATGATAATGGCGTTTACGACCCCTTATCAGACCCATTACTTATAGATGGCAGCGTCTATGCAGCCCCTGATAGTGCATATCAGGGGCCAGACTGTGATAATACCACCCGCAGTGATTGCGGCTCTCCAGCACTAATCCCGATTTTTGCCAGAACCTATATACAACTCAATTATGAATAAAGATAGCTCCAACTAACGGAAAAATATTAAGCCGAGCCTGTGTTTTAAAAATACAGGCATCGGGGCGTTTTTACTGGCCAAATGCTATAAACTGTAAAACAATTCAAACAAGCACCATTAAAAAACGTGAATAA
>JALSUJ010000073.1 GCA_027071355.1 Gammaproteobacteria bacterium
CGTCGGAGTTCCCTGGCCTGAAGATCAGATTGAAGATGTAGTGGAATATCTAAACCAGAACTTTTATAAGATAAAATAACGCTACTCTATGGCTAAACGTAATCTTAACCGCCGTCAGCAATGGCGCATACAGAAAATCCAGCAGGAACGTTTAGCCAGAGCGAAAAAAAAACAGGGCCATCTGACAGACTCTTTAAATAACCTTGAAGCAATTCAGTATCATGGTCTGGTGATCAGCCATTTTGGCGCTACCCTGGACATAGAAGAGCGTGATTCGGGTGATATTATTCGTTGTGCCTTACGCCAGAATATCGAGTCCATTGTCTGTGGTGATCATGTTGTCTGGCAGCCTATCAAAGAGCTGCCCGCTGGCGAGCAGATACAGGGTGTAGTAACAGCTCTGGAAAAACGCAACAATGTACTGGCCCGTCCGGATTTTACCGGTCAGATGAAACCCGTTGCCGCCAACATTGATCAAATGCTTATTGTCACCTCACCCATACCAGAACTCAATGAGGGACTGGTGGATCGCTATCTGGTGGCCGCTGAACTGTCCGGGATCACCGCTGTACTAGTACTCAATAAAGTCGATATTTTGTCGGCACAACAGAACGCCTCACTGCAGCAGCGGATCAATGTTTATCGTGATATAGGTTATAGCGTCATTTTTACCAGTGCCCGAACCCAGCATGGTCTGGACAGTTTATATCAACAGCTGTCAGAAAAGATTTCTGTGTTTGTCGGTCAGTCCGGGGTTGGAAAATCCTCTCTTATTAATGCCCTTCTGCCTGAAGCTAAAATTAAAGAGGGGGAAGTCTCTGAAGCCACCAATAAAGGTGTCCATACCACCAGTGTCTCCAGACTTTATCATCTTGCAAACTCGCCTGTGGTAAACAATGCCAGCGTTATAGACTCTCCCGGTGTGCGTGAATTTGGCTTATGGGATATTGATAAAAAGGATGTCATTCATGGCTTTGTTGAATTACAGCAATACGCTCAACTTTGCCGTTTCAGAGACTGTAAACATGTTAATGAACCGGATTGCGGTGTTTTAAATGCTAAACAGGAAGGCAAAATTTCTGCACAACGTTTTGAGAGTTATCATCGAATAATGGAATCGCTGAGCTAAATATTAAAATCATATCAATCATGCTATCACATTAAATTGTTAAAGCAGGGTTTATGCTATAGAGATCCTCTCCAATCAGATAATATTCTATTTATCCAGGTCTATTTATCATTATTATGAAATTATTTACCCTTAATACAGGTCATATAAGTATTGAATTAATACTGCCATTACAGGTCTTATTTAAAATAAACAGAAATATTTAGCCCCTTTGGGAATTCCATATGAAAATTATCAGCACTGCCTTATTAATACTTCAGTTCTTTTTAATAAATGTATCTTTCGCCGAGAAACTGCCATCAAAGGATAGCATTAAATGGCACAACTGGTCTAACGAAACGTTTCAACTGGCTGAAAAAGAACATAAACTGGTGCTGCTGGATATAGGTGCAGAATGGTGTCATTTTTGTGCAAAAATGAAAGCAGTTACTTACCAGGATCCGAAAGTAATTAATATTATCAATAAAAACTATATTGCCATTTATGCAGATATTGATGATTCTGATGATATTAGAATGCTTTATGGTAATCTGGGTGTACCTGGAACCATTATCCTTAATTCCGACCGGGATGAATTAAATAAACGGCTGGGTTATATTGCCCCTCAGCAAATGCAGTGGCATCTGCTGGGCAGCCTGCAGGATGCTTCAGAAACGATGGATCAAAATTAACTATTTCAATGAGAAGATAAACGAGATAAACATGGACAGAAGAGATTTTCTGCTGAGCAGCAGCACAGGACTGGCGGCATTGTCAATTCCTGCTGTAGTCAGTGCCGCCATTGGTGATAAACTACTATTTCCAGAGGTTGAAAAATTTACCCAGCAGGACTGGCTGACCCTGGCTACCGTACAGAATCACCTTTTCCCATCCGAAGAACATGCCCCCGGAGCTCTGGAAATTAACGCTTTACACTATCTGCACAATTTTTTGGGTAATCCGGCAACGGATCCTGTGGATATTCAGTTTATTTTATCCGGCACTCATTCCTTACAGCAATTTGCCAAACAGAACCATAGCATTCCATTTGCTCAGTTAGCTATTGATGAAAGAGAAAAATTATTAAGAAAGTTCGAACAACAACCTGAAGGGCGGCGCTGGTTAACCAATATTTTAAACTATATTCTTGAGTCGCTGCTTACTGATCCGGTGTACGGAGGTAACCCTGAGCAAATAGGCTGGAAATGGCTTGAACATCGAGCTGGAGAACCCCGTCCCCCTGCTAATAAACGCTACTGGTTATTATAAATAGAGTATTCAATATGAGTCATGATTTCGATATCTGTATTGTTGGCAGTGGTGCCGGAGCTGGCCCTGTCATCTTTACTCTGGCACATGCCGGTTATAAAGTTCTGGTGCTTGAAAAAGGCCCTTGGTATACCGAACAGGACTACTTTAAAGATGAATTAAAAACCTCCCTTCGCGGCGGTTACACTCCGGATTTAAGAGACGAACAGCATGTGGTTGAACTGGAAAATGATGACGGCAGCTGGAAAAGTTTTCCAACCTATCAATCCAGCTGGAATTTCTGGAACGGCAGCGTAGTCGGCGGCTCAAGCAATTTTATGAGTGGTTTTTTTCATCGCCTGAAACCCAATGACTTTAAACTGCTTTCAAGTTATGGCCCTATTGAAAGAGCTAATATTGTTGACTGGCCAATCTCTTACGATGATATGGAACCTTATTATGATAAAGTAGAAAAAGTGGTAGGTGTTTCCGGGCGAGTTATCGATCACCCTTTTCAGGAACCCCGAAGCAGTAAGGATTTCCCTTTTCCTCCTACGATGGAACACCCTATTGCCGGACACATAGATAAAGCCTGTGAACGACTGGGAATTCATTCCATGCCCATGCCCAGAGCTATCCTGTCTCAACCGGCTCTCAATCGTAAGTCCTGTGTTTATAGTGGTTATTGCGGCAGTTATGGCTGCGCTACCGGCGCTAAAAGCAGTTCCCGTGTGGCCCTTATTGATAGTGCTGTTGCTACGGGCAATTGCGACCTCAGACCTCATGCCATGGTCACTCATATTCACAGCGATCAATCCGGCAAGGTCAATGCCGTTGAATATATCGATAAAAAAGGCCAGCAACACGCCGTTGATGCCAGACTCTATGTCATCGCTGCTCAGGCCATTGAAACCAGTCGCTTATTATTAAATTCCAGCGGCCCGAAGCACCCTGATGGACTGGGAAATAATACTCATCAGGTGGGAAAAAACCTGATTTTTGCTGGTGGTGGAGCAGGTTCCGGACGACTGACATACGACAAGTTTTCACCTGAACAGGTGGCTGATCTCAAACAGTTCGGTACCTTTGTTAATCGTTCCATTCAGGACTGGTATGAAATCAGCGATAAGGATATGTTCAAAACCACTGCACCGCAAAAAGGCGGTACCATTGATTTTGTCCATCTGCACCCCAACCCTGTTGCCCGTGCCAGTCGTCAGACCCGTGGTGACGGGCAATTATTATGGGGCAAGCCATTAAAAGACCGCATAAAAGAACACTTTACTGAAGGGCGCTATATTAAAGTGGAAGCCTTTTGTGACTGGCTGCCCACCGATAATTCTCATGTCACGCTTGATCCTGAAGTCAAAGATAAATGGGGTCTTCCGGTAGCCAGAATTAAAGTTGATGTACATGTTCAGAACCTCAAAGTTGGCTGGTATCTGGCCAATAAATCAGCAGATGTTATGCGTGAAATGGGGGCAGACAATGTCCTGGCCTTTGCCTCTGGTGTGCCGCCCACTAATCTGGTCGCTGGGGGCTGTCGCTTTGGAACCGATCCGCAGACATCGGTTCTTAATCCCGATTGTCAGGTGCACGATGTGGAAAATTTATATGTAACAGATGGCAGTTTTATGCCTACCGGAGGCAGCGTTCCTCACACCTGGACCATATATGCCAATGCATTTAGAGTCGCAGATAAGATTTTAGCGCGTCTGGGCGGTAATAAAAAAACCGAGTATGAACCCACTCGCAAGACAGGCTAACGAGCAATCGGTCTCTGAATCAGGGGTCTTGCTACTGGTGGTCTGGCAACCGGAGGTCTGTTACCTGGAGGCCTGTTGCCCGGAGGTCTTACACCGGGAGGTCTGGGACGATATGGAGGT
>JALSUJ010000074.1 GCA_027071355.1 Gammaproteobacteria bacterium
GATTTTAGGGTTATCTTTTCTTGGCTGGATAGCTTATCGTTTCTTAAAAAATTCCTGGTCGGCCCGGATCAGAGCAGTAGAGCAGCATGAACAAGAGCGCCGTTCACCGGCAAAAGTTCAGCAAATTAAAGCCTGCAGCTATTGCAAAACACATATACCGGAAGATGAGGGTATTTATAAAGATGGCAAATTTTTCTGCAGCTATCAACACCTTGATCGCTATTTAGAACATGAACAGAAATAGCAGTTACTACAATACAGAAAATCTCCCAAATGCCCCGGAAAAAATTTTAACTGAAGAGCAAAAGCAATGGCGGCCACTGCATTTTCTTAATTTATACCGCCTGCTGATTGCCAGTTTTTTTCTGACCCTGATTTTTTCAAATACTCAAATAAAACCGTTTGGCCTGGAACATCCGCAACTGTTTCAAATTGTCAGTATCGGCTATTTTATTGCCAGTATTCTTAATGGTATAACCATTCGCTGGCGCTGGCCGGCCTTCTGGCTGCAAAGTCATGTCCATATTCTGACCGATTTTAGTGCCATCCTGCTGATTATGTATGCCAGCGGCGGTGTACAAAGTGGTGTAGGCCTATTACTTTTGATCCCGGTTTCTGCTATCAGCATCCTGTCGATGGGACGCTCTTCATTATTTTACTCTGCCTTACTCAGTCTGATTATTCTGCTGGAACAGGGATATCTATTCCTGACACAATCCGGTAATACCAGTTATGCTCAGGCAGGATTACTGGGTGCTATTTTATTTTTAACCGCATTAATCACTAATTACCTGGTCAATAAAACCGAAGAAAGTGTCGAAATTGCCAGTCAGAGAGAAATTGATCTGGCCAATATGGAACAGCTGACAGAATTTATTATGCAGCGCATGCAGACAGCGGTCATTGTGGTCGATAATACTGGGAATGTTCGTCTGATAAATGATACGGCTATCAGTATGCTTAAATTACCGGATGGCCTGAAACGAAATTCTCAGAAAAATCCTTTTAATCTTAAGGAATATTCTCTTGAACTGGGAAATATGTTCCAGACGTGGCAAAGTACACCTGATTTCAAGGCGGAAAGTATTTATATTGCCAATAGCTCCACAGAATTAACCCCCAGATTCGCCTCTTTAGGTAATAATATAAGAAGTGGCGCAGTTGTTTTTATTGAAGACAAGGCGGAGCTGTCCAATCAGGCACAACAATTAAAACTGGCATCACTGGGTCGCTTAACAGCCAGTATTGCCCATGAGTTACGCAACCCTCTGGCAGCGATCCGACATGCGGGAGAATTGCTTAATGAATCCCCGTCTCTGGAAGAAACCGATAAACGTTTAACAGAAATTATTGAAAAACAGTCGGTACGAGTTAATGAGATTATAGGTACCGTCCTGGATCTCAGTCGTCGTAGAAAGGCAGAGCAAATCAATATTAATTTACTGGACTGGATTAAAGATTTTCTCAATGAATATATCCAGCTGCCACAGGAACGTTTTTATCTGAAATTTGAATCTGAAGATCTGCAGGTGCAGTTCGACCCCCAGCATTTGCAGCAAATATTTAATAATCTGATACAAAATGCCTTAAGACACAGCACCCAGGAAAATCAGCATTTCAGACCCGTAGTGATTACTGCCGGTATTGATGCCATGAAAAAAAATATCTATTTACAGGTCATGAATTATGGTTCCCGAATCCCCAAAGAAAATTTAAGCCAGTTATTTGAACCCTTTTTTACTACCGAATCTACTGGAACCGGCTTAGGACTTTATATTGCCAGAGAACTGGCTGAATGTAATTCTGCAAAACTGGAATATATAGATATCAATGAAGGCGTCTGTTTTCAAATCAGTTTCTCTGATCCCAGACGCAGTAGCAGCGTACATAGCGACTGAGGTTAATAACACCAATTTGTGCTATTATTTGCCATAAATGTCTATCCATTTATTGAGTAATAAGCACTTAGTTCCTTACTCCCTTTGGGAGAAGGTCAGGATGAGGGCTTTTAAATCATGCGTCTGACAAGCACTGAAGTTAACGCTATAAAACATTGTATCGAGATAATTGACAACCAGGCTGAAGTTTATTTATTCGGTAGTCGTACCGACGACCAAAAAAAAGGCGGCGATATCGACTTATTAATTATCAGCAATAAAATTAACTTCGACGAAAAATTACAATTAAAAATCTGCATAAAAGACAAAATTGGGGATCAAAAGATTGACCTGCTCACCTCACAGGGAAAACAGACACCCTTTGCCAGAACAGCATTGGAAAAAGCCATAAAAAATATTTTTCATAGTGTACTGGAAAAAACACCCCTGCAGTTTAATTGCGTGACTCCAATTAATCAATATGGTAAAAAATACCCCATTTAATATGACCCAACACCTTGCCCTGATCGTTGATGACGAACCCGATATTTGTGAGTTACTTGAACTGACACTTAATCGCATGGATATAGAAACATTATCAGCGGGTGATTTAAAAAGCGCTTACAAGTTGCTCAATGAGAACAATATCTCCATTTGCCTGACCGATATGCGCCTGCCTGATGGTAATGGGATTGAGCTGGTTAAAAAAATTCAGCAACAGGCCAGCCATGTTCCCGTTGCCATGATCAGTGCCCATGGTAATATGGATACGGCTATTGAAGCCCTTAAGGCCGGTGCTTTTGATTTTGTCTCCAAACCGCTGGAACTGGCAGAGTTAAGAAATCTGGTCAATTCAGCCATTAAACTGGCGGACAAAAATCAGGGCATCACAGCAGCACCACAACAATCTCATACTCCAAAAGCAAATTCACAGAAGAAACAGGACCTGTTACTGGGTGAATCACCAGCCATGCAGCAAACCCGAAAACTGATAGACAAACTGTCCAAAAGCCAGGCACCGGTTTATATCAGTGGTGAATCAGGTACCGGGAAAGAGCTGGCTGCCAGGCAAATCCATAATTTAAGTTCTCGCTCTGACAAGCCTTTTGTTCCAGTCAACTGCGGCGCGATTCCCTCTGAACTGATGGAAAGTGAATTTTTCGGCCACACCAAAGGCAGTTTTAGCGGGGCCATCAAAGATAAGGAAGGCCTGTTTCAGGCCGCTCATGGCGGAACATTGTTTCTTGACGAAGTAGCCGATCTGCCGCTCTCCATGCAGGTAAAATTACTTAGAGCCATTCAGGAAAACGCCGTCCGTCCGGTTGGAACTCAAAAAGAAGAAAAAATCGATGTGCGAGTCATTAGTGCTACTCATAAGAATTTAAAACAACTGGTCAATGAGGGTACTTTCCGACAGGATTTGTATTATCGTATCAATGTTATTGAATTGCCTATGCCGCCCTTAAGAGAAAGAAAATCAGATATTATATATCTGGCTAATATATTCCTGAAAAAACTTTCTTTCTCTGAGAAAGAATATAAATTTTCTGAAGCCGCAATAAACCTGTTAGAAAATTATGAATTCCCGGGTAATGTACGCGAGTTGGAGAACATTCTGGAGCGTGCTACTGCATTATGTGATAAAAACATAATTCAGAGTTCTGATTTGTCACTCCCTGTTATATCTACGAAATCTGATAATATTGATAGTGAAACCACTCAAATGGAATTAACGCCAAAAACCAGTGCGCAACCATCCGTTCAATCAGCGAAGGATGTAAAGGAATCTGAATTAATTAAAGCTTTAGAGAAGACCCGCTGGAATCGAAAAGCAGCATCAGAATTACTGGGCATCACTTACAGACAACTTCGATATCGGTTAAAAAAACTCGGACTTGATGAATAATCTAAATTTTGTCATTTTATGACATTATTAGCGTCCTATTTTGACATTTAACACCTTAATTTAAATTATTTTAAAAGTGCAAAACTATAACCTGCTGATTTTTAAAAAATTAAATTTTATGGCACAGTTAGTGCTTGATATAAAGCAACTCAATACATAGTTAAATATTTTAAATACAAATGGAGATTTAATATGGAAAAGAATCAACAAGGTTTTACCTTAATCGAATTAATGATTGTGGTCGCTATTATTGGTATTCTGGCTGCCGTTGCAATTCCAGCATATAAAGATTACATTGCACGCTCTCAGGCTACAGAAGCTTCTGTTTTGTTATCAGGCATTAAAGCGCCTGTTGCAGAATATTATAATGATCAGGGAAGTACACCAACCTTATCTGCTATTAATGCAGTAACAACTGGTAAATATGTTTTATCTTTAACTAAAGATTCTACAT
>JALSUJ010000075.1 GCA_027071355.1 Gammaproteobacteria bacterium
CTGGATGCATTTGTGTACGCCCAGCATGGGCATGAACTGATGAGGTGAAAGTCCTCTGTAGGAAGGTCACTATCAGTACCTGAGACAGGTATTAGATAACAACTACTAGCGAATGGCAAGGGCTAGCTTTGTCCAATATGAAATGAGCCTGAACGCTGAGCGTGTTTCCAGCATAAAATGAGCCTGAAAGCACTGAAGTTGGTTAAAAATCGTCCATCATCAACCCATGATGAAAACGATAATGAAACTAGAAGAACTCACGACAATTGATCAACTATCTCAATTTCTGGATGGCACCCAATCGGTCATCTTTAAACTCGATACTGTCAAGAAAGACCGTTACCAGTGGATGCGCCATGAGCTGGTTCGTTTTGATTACATGAGGCTCAGCAAGATCGATAAGGGCATTATGAAAAAAAACCGGGGTCACAGTTTTCTCTAATATACTAAAGTACATACAGGTAAGCAGATAGGCTTCACTATCAACCAAACTCGCTTTGTAACGCCCTTCCCATAATGTCTTCATGACGTTGTTGTTTCTCCTGCTTGAGCTGTGCTTTGTTTGACTCGGTGGCTTTCTTTGGGCGTCCCAGGGGTTTACCCCAATATTTTCTGTTAAGGATGAAAGGTTGTAAAAAATCATGGAGTCCCTTGATTCCTTAGTGTATCAGATTTCGTATATTAGAGAAAACTGTGATCTGACCCCGGTTTTTTTTGATAAGTCTAACTCATTTTGCTTCTTATCACCTACAGTTCAATGCTAGACCCCGGTTTTGGAAAACACTGTCCGGTGTGTAAGATGGGTCACCTGCAGCTGGTCGGACTTATCCCGTCAGAAAAAGAACGACGACAGAGGATGTGTGCATAGCGACAAAAACCACGATTAACACCGGTGTCGTGAGATATTTACTGGTTGCCAGAAAGCCGGTAATGGGTTTATCATGGTTGTATAAAAATAACCGGCCTGAAACCGCAAACACAGTAGGGCAGATGGCTTAAAAACAAGAGATTGACAGCATGGAAACAAGAAAAAACAATGGGGAATACCTGGCAACCCACTTAAGCTACCTGACCGATAAAAAACAAATCCCATATTATATAGAGTGTGC
>JALSUJ010000076.1 GCA_027071355.1 Gammaproteobacteria bacterium
AAATACTGTGTAAAAATATCTTTTAAATATTTTTGCTTTTACGTTTTACAAGACCAATTAAGCCTAGCAGACCACTGCCAAACAACCATGCTGAAGCTGGCAGAGGCACCGCACTAACATCGCCTGAGTGTACAGCCCAGGCAAGTAATTGATTAGTCTTAAAGTTATTAGCTGCCTGCATCCCTAAATACCCATTAAAATACCATGCCTGATAGGTCGCTGTGGAATTTTCTACCCCTGTCCAAAATAAATTTAAAGTACTACGTACATCAAAGTTAATAAATGGACTCCAATTATTCTTATTTGTATAAAAACCAGAAGAGCGCTGACCTGAGCTGTTAAAAAAACCTTTATTACCTAATGTGTCATACCATAGGCTGGCTAGTTCACTATATACCACGGTTGCCGCTGATCCTGTTTGTACGTTATAACCGCAATCTGTACCTGAAATTGAGAAATTACATCCAGGTGTCCCGGTGTCAATCATTGTTGGTAAACGCCAACCAGTTACACTATCAACATTCAAGCTTGATACCCAGTTTTTTGCTCCATTCCAGGTCATTCCACCAACAATAGTTCCAATATTGTGTTTACTTAGATAACCACTTGTTTGAGCGTATTTGACATCTGCCAGCCAGGTTAAATTAGCGTTCGTATCAAAATACGCCTGATAGTCCGTACCACCAGGGGTAGCGGGTAGGCGACCCACTAAAGCTGCATTCGCACTGCCAACCATACCAATGGCGAATAATCCTGTGCCAATGGCTATTAATAATTTTTGATGTTTCTTCATTTTTTATGAAGTCTCCATTTTTTTAAATATTTAATTTCTATACCAAAAAAACACATAGTTAGAAATATGTGTTTTGTTAGAAGGCATACAGCTCCTCGGAGCTGTATGCCTATTAGCCAGACATCTTAGTCGGTGTTCACCTGACATCCCAGTCGGCATCAGCAAACTTTACACCTAATTAATTTTATTGTCTGTAGGAAAATACGTACAAATGGTTATTGTATTATAGCTTTAGGATACTATAATATCCTTATTGATAACTGACAGGATAAAACCATGCTGCACCGATATCATATTACCTTTGGTGGTAAG
>JALSUJ010000077.1 GCA_027071355.1 Gammaproteobacteria bacterium
ATTTAAGGCCTATGGCCTCACAAAATTTACCCAGTTTACAGCCACCCAGGATGACACCGCCAAGCTAACCAATGAAGGCGCAGATCTTGCTTATGGTGCAGGTATTCGTTTGGGCTGGCTGGGCCAATTTATGGACAATAACTTAAAACTGGGTGCTGAATATACATCGCAAACTTATATGACCAAGTTTGATAATTACACTGATCTATTTGCCGAAGGCAAAATGAATACACCGGGCAATATTGGCTTAGGCGCATCTTACAATATCAATGACAAATTAACCTTTGCTATGGATATCAACTACATCATGTATGAAGATGTAGCAGCCGTTTCCAACCCCGGCCCACCACCAGCTGGCGGCCTGGAAGGACCATTTCCGGTTTCCCGTGCACAAAACGCTCTGGGCCTGAAAAACGGCCTGGGTTTTGGCTGGAGCAATCAAACGGTATACAAAATAGGCGCTATTTTCGAATACAGTAATAAACTCACCTTCCGCGGCGGCTGGAACTACGCCAAAAGCCCCATTGATGAAGAAACCGACATCCTGTTCAGCACAGTGGCACCAGCTATCGTACAAAACCATTTAACTATGGGCGCCACTTATCAGCTTAAGCAAGACATGGAACTGAGCTTTTCCTATGTCCACGCCTTTGAGTTTACCCAGGGTGGACCTACTTATATTAACTCACAGGCCAGCTATACCATGTCACAGGATTCTATTGGCGCAAGCTTTGCCATGAACTTTTAACACCATGGCTCTTTTATATTTCAATAGACATATACAGAATTTAAGGTAAACAATTATGCAATCTAAACAAAAAATACTCAGCCTAGCTTCACTTATAGCCTGTAGCTGCATCAGCACTCAAACCTATGCAGCTTTATCACCAAATGCCGTTCTTAAAATGGATCCCTTTGTTCTTGGCGGCTATTATGGAAATGTCGTTGTATCTGGAAGTTATTTCGGTATGGATAATAACGGCAATGGAAGCATTGCTAAAAGTGAAAGAGTTGGCCTTATAGGAAATAATGGTCTGATTATCGGTACCACACAGGATGCTAGCGGTTCTCATAAAGACGCACCTGATGGCTCGGAGTCACCTAA